>CAYTMN010000041.1:0-10090 GCA_964438925.1 uncultured Candidatus Peribacteria bacterium | reverse complement strand
ACTCATACGTATTTGAGTTTGTTCCACTTTGAAATATATACTTAGGAACAGATATTTTTGAATTTCAGTAAAAACTATAATCTGCTGCATATCAAACAATACCATATACTGAAGCATCACTATTGTATCCAAGTACTCAACCGTATGATGCACTTGTTGTTCTACCAGTTACTCAATAGTTTCCAGGACTTTGTCAGTAAACTGCATAGTTTGAAGTAGAGTACCCGTATACTCAATGATTTGTACCTGACGTTCCATATACTCCATAACTTGACGTTGAGTCTCACTGTACACCTATATTGCTTGCAGATTGTCCATATACTCATTGAACCGTACTTGACTGTCCTACAACACCTATTGAATTTGTTGAAAATCATTGTACTCAGTAACTATTGGTTGAAGAACCATATACTCATTGTCCTCCTGTTGACTGTCCTATAACTCACATACTACTTGTCGAAACTCCATGTACTCCATAGTTAGTTGAACTTACTGCATATACTCATTGAGCACCTGAAGTTTGTGCAGTGATAGCTATATTTGCCCCTGTTTGTTGGACATTGAGCTTTGAAGTTCCTGGAGAAGTTGTTCCGATACCAATATTTGTTCCGTTGTCATAGATAACACCGTCTACAAGGTTTGTACCGTTATATCTTGGAACTTTTCCATTTGTAAGTCATGAGATTCACTCTACAAAAGAGTTTTTTATCTTTCCTGATGATAAAAATACCTTTGATATAATAAAACCTATCATACCTTTAGGATCTGTTACCCCAGATGGAAGTGTAGGGTCTACTGCTTGGATAGAAGCAACTCTCGATGCAACATCTGATAGATCATCAGCAAATGCTATGCTTCCAGCGATACTCTCGCTGAGTATGCAAAGAGTAAGAAGAAGTGAGATTTTTGTATGTGTTCTCATAAGTAAAATTTTAAAAATTATGTATTATTTAATAATATAAAAAGTAGATTCCTCTGTATCATCGAGGTTAATCTGTTCTCATCAAACAACTCAAGGACCAGTGTTTGAGTTTGCTCAAGTATAGGTCGTTGCTTGATTTACTTTTGTAACGTCGTTCACAAACACTGCAGAGCTTGTTATCTCTGAAGCAGTTGTAACAGTTGGAAACAGGTTAAATGTTATCCCTTTAAAGTTTTGGAATCCTGCGTACTTATTGTATGCGTATCCATAGAGTTTTGAGTCACTTAAACAGTAGTATACATATATAGAATCATCATAATCAAAATCAATAAATCAAACAGTGTTACTATATGCATATCCTCAAAGTTTATAAGCATATCCAGAACATTCTGCTCCTGTTGTTCCTCAAATAATTCTTACATTGTTTGTAGATAAAGGAGACCAGTTCAATACAAAAAATCATAGTACTGTATCGTGGTAGTACCCTTGGAAATAGTTTCCAACAGCTGTCGAGTTATCTCCCATATTATAGTAGAGAGTTTTTTTATTATCTGTATCAGTACTATATCATGAAGAAGTGATAATCTGAGAGTTACTTGAGCCTCTTCCTGTTGCAGTTTGGTTGGTAATAATAAGGAGAATATCTGCTGCAAAAGCATATAGGTATAGTCCAAAGACTAAAAACAGAACACCAAACACGATTTTATCGTTCACTCTCTTGTGAAGGTGCCTTTTTAAGAAATTTTTGTTTTGTTTTTTCATATTTTTAAATACTATCAAACGTATATTAAGGTATATTTTGATGAGTTCTCTAGGATAATAGCATTTTTTAAAATCTCCGTCAATTATTTTAACTATTTAATTTGTAAAAAATATAGACATATGAAAAAAAGCATTCGCCATATACATTGATTTTCATTTGTAGAACTCATAGTTGCAACTACTATAGTTATTATCCTTTCGAGTATGGGATTTTACGCTTATTCTCAGTATCTTATCGATGCTAGAGACTCTCAAAGAGCTTCTGATTTTGCAAGTGTTTCATCTAGTCTTAAAGTGTATAGGCAAAAAAGAGGTGCTTATCCTCTCCCTTGAGATAGATTTTGACTCAAAAATGGAGCAACTCTTGTAGTAGCTCGTCAGTGAAGACTCAATAAATCTGTAAGTCTGGATACTTTAGATAAACTTCCTACAGACCCTTATTCGAAATCATTTTATTCATACTCTGTAACAGCCAATAGACAAGAATTTCAACTTGCTTGAACTCTAGAAAATGCTGGAAGACCTACTGCTATACTACAAGGAACATATAAAACAGTTACTAAGAATAATCTCCCTTCTATCGTGCTTGCATATTCTTCTACAACTGATCTTGATGTTACTAACGCAACATATAAAAATACCTTTATTCTCAATAATGGAGCTCATAATATTCCCTATTCTCACGATACAGGAATTCCTTTAAGCGATGGGACAGTATTTGCTTCCCTTCTCTTAGACCCTACTATAGATTTTTGGCAAAATACAGACTACACTTCTTGTGCTGCCATATACTACGCTTGAAAAAATATCTGAGCTTGAGAATACCAAATACTTGATACTAATGGAAACCTCATAAACACCACTTGTTTAGCTTCATACTAATCTCATCATCTTTCCTTTTCAAGAAGAATTTTATTCCTCTATATAATTGTTTTCAAAATTTGCATTAATCAAAAATATATAATACACTTAGAGGAGCAATAGAAAAATAAAAACAAAAATATGGCGGAAATGCAGACGCAGCAACAAAATATGTCTGGAGAATTTATCATCCCTAACCCTTTAGGGGATGAAGTTGTGTCTGAAGAAAGCCAAAAAACTGATACTCCTGAAAATATTGTTTTACAACCTTCAACAGTTGAGCCTCCTCAAGAAATAAGCCCATCTACACCTCAAATTCCGCAGACACCAGACATACAACCACCTGCTACTGAAGTCCAGAAGAGTTTAGAAGTAGAGCCTCCTGCTCCTCCTTCGGTATGAGTTTTTTCTGGCATTAAGCTAAAAATACAAACTCCTTGAGAGACTCAAGATACTTCTAATCAAATCTCCCCATCTACTCTTCCTGCATCTGATGGACCAAAAATAAAACTTTCAAGTATACAAGCGCTATGAACTCCTCCAGTAGCTCCTACAGAAAAAGCGCCCGAAAATACGCAAGAAGTGGAAAAAACTCCAACAAGCGAACCAAATAAGATACATATAGGGATGTTCCAAACATGAACTCTCACTCAAATGAGTTCTATGGCGACAGATAAAAAACATGAGGAAGAGAAAGAAGAGAAAAAAGAACAGGAAAAACAAGCTCTAGAAATCGAAGCTGAGAAAAAAGAGGCAAAAAAGTCAGGAGTACATGAACTGTTTAAAAACTATCAACCTAGTTTTTTGAAGAAAAAACCAACAGTAATGGAACAACTCAATAAAGCGAAAAGAGTCGTAAAGACAAACTTCAAGTTTATACTTTTTACTGTTATCATGACAGGAATAGGGATTTATAGTCTTCACTTTTTCAATCCTACCATCCACAATCTTCCAAACTATAGAAACAGTCTAGTAGCTCTCTATAACAAGTATACAAGGCATGTTTTAAATATGCCTGCTACACAACCACTTATGAGATGACTTCTCACTTCTCAGTCATGAGCTGACCTATATACAGACGAACCTGTAGAGGAAACATGAGCAGTTGTTGAAGAAGTTCCTGTTATTGATGAAGCTCAACTCCTCGTTGATGCAAATCTTGCAAAGGATCGTTTCAGTCTCTGACCAGTTCCTGGAAGTATGGACTTTATCATTGCCTCTAGTCAAGATTTTGAATTGCAGCAACAAAAACTCAAAGAAAAACAAATGGCACTGGAAGAAGAACAGCAAAAAGTGAAAGAAAGAGAAGTTGCTCGTAAAAGTAAGATCAATGCATTTCTCAACAAAAATCTTACAGAACTCCCTGCTGTCACTCTAGAAGAAAAAAGAAAAACTGCTGAGGAGTTAATAAAAGAAAAACAAAAACAAATAGAGGAAGAGAGAGTTAATGCAAAAAAACAAATCGTGTCTGGAATTCTCAACAAGTATACATTTGTACTCCCATGAGAAGCTCCAAAAGTCGACCTAGAATCAAAGACTCCTGATGATGTAAAACCAAATGAAGTCAAACCAAAAAATACAGAAGTGGCTATAAATACGCCTACTGTTAATGAAAAACCAAAATGGGGAAAAACTGCAGAAGATATAAAGAAAGAAAAAGCAGCAACAGCGCTCAATGATATACTCAATAAAAACAATACTCCTAAAGTTACCGTCGGAACTTGAAGTACGGTAACTCCTAAAAAACCAACAAAGGGAGAACTCATGGTTGCAGCACAAAAAGCTCTCGCTGAGAAAAAGGCTCTCGAACTCAAGAAAAAAACTGAAGATATACTCAACAAGTATACGTTTACTTCTCCTACATCGACAGGAAGTAATATAAAGAATCCAGTTGAACTTACTTCTGCAAAAGATGAAGACCCAGAAAAAACAAAAATTCGTAAAGAAAAAGTGCGTACATATCTCCTCAAATTTTTCGGAACAAAGTAAGAAGCTGTAAGAAAACAGCTTCTTTTTTTTCGGGCTCCCTAAAGGAAATATTATACTAATTTTATATTAAAAAATATATCAGGTAAATATCAAGTTCCATTTCTTTATTCTAGAAAAAATAAATGGTACAATCTAAGAAGTATAAATATCTATAAAGTATGCAAGCGGACGATACGAGAAACATCCTTGAACAAATGCCTTTAAAAAAGGATATTGGAGATGTTGTTGAATACATCAACAGTATTTTTACGAGCGCTATAGAGATGGACGCTTCAGATATTCATATCGAATCTACTGAAAACTTTCTTATCGTCAGATTTCGTAAAGATGGAGACTTTATTATTTTCGATAAAATCGATAGAGAAAATATATCTGCTGTAATCACCAGACTAAAAGTTCTTTCAAAGATAAAAATCGATGAGAACAAAAAACCTCAGGATGGAAAGATCGTATTTTACTATGAAAAAGTTCATAAAAATGTAGATATCCGTCTCTCAACACTTCCTACAAACTTCTGAGAAAAAGTGGTTATGCGTATCTTGAAACAAGATGAGTCTCTTACTGATATCACGAAACTTTGATTTATCGACGTAAATCTCAACAAGGTAGCAGAGACACTCAAGACTACGTATGGTATCATCTTGGTTGCTTGACCTACGGGATCATGAAAATCTACTACACTCTTCTGAGTACTTAAAAACTTTAATCCACTAGATTACAATATATCAACTCTTGAAGATCCGATAGAGTTCAACATAGACTTTGTAAACCAATCTCAAGTACGTCCAGATATAGGGTATACATTTGCTACAGGGCTAAGAAGTCTCGTAAGACAAGATCCTGATATCGTGATGGTTTGAGAAATCAGAGATAAGGAAACAGCGACACTTGCGGTAGAAGCAGCGCTTACATGACACTTGGTACTTTCAACTATCCATACGAACTCTGCTGCTGGTACAGTACAAAGACTTATCAACATGGGAGTAGAACCGTTTCTCCTTGCCAGTGCGATGAGAATGGTTATCAGTCAAAGACTTATAAAAAAAGTATGTCAAAACTGTAAAAGACCAGCTGAGATAAAAGAACCTGTGAGACTAAAGATAAAAGAATATCTCAAGAATATTATGGAAGAAACTGAAATTAATAACCTTGTGTTTTATGAAGGAGCATGATGTGAGAAATGTCATAATACATGATACAAGTGAAGACTTTGAGCACACGAAGTGCTTGTCGTTTGAGAGTTTTTAGAAAACCTTATTCTTGAAAGGAAAAGTGCCAATGAAATGACGGCTGAAGCAGTAAAAAACGGAATGATAACTATCGTTCAAGATGCGCTTATAAAAGCAGCTCTTGGTTTGACTACGGTAGATGAAGCAATGCAACTCTTATAATTTTTAGCTTATAGTATGTTTTTCTTTAAGAAAAAAGAAATCAACGAGGAGAGTATAAAATGATTTTATGATGCGATAGATGCCATAAAGACTTTTATCTTTGTCTGAGAATGGGAAAAGGCACATGAAGCTATTGATGAAATTCGTCAAAAAGAAAGTGCTGGTTTTCAAGAACTTATCGCAAAAGTACCAGATGAAAACATAGTAGCAAAACTGAAAAAAGAAAATGATGCAAATGAAATACTCATCAAAGGACTTGAACAAAAACTCAAAATCAATGAACAAAAAGACAAAGATAAGATAGCAAAAGTAACGTTTAAGTTAAAGTTTAAGAAGATCAAAGAAGAGATATACTCTCTTACAAAAACGGGAAAGCACCATGAGGCTCTTACGCTTCTTTGAAGTTTTCTACAGGACAATAAAGACAATGCTCTAGTAATCAACTTTTACAACACCCAAAAGAAAGAGATTATTAAGGCTTTGGAAAAGCAAAGAAAAACTGAAGAAGATAAAGTAAAGAAAAACACACGTCTAGAGGCGATGAAGCTTATTTGAGATACTCTCAATACTGCCAACCAAACTCCAGAAGAAAAAGAAAAGCAAGCAAATGATGCTCAAAAAGGGTCATCATTTCTGGATGCATATATGGAGAAAGCGAAAGAAAAACTCTCTTTTTATAAGTGAATTCTTGATAGAATCAGAAAAAAGAAACTGATAGATGAAGTTACTCTTTTGATAGAGTCAGAAAATCAAGTAAACTTAGAAATCGCAAAGAACAAACTTGAAAAAATCCATCAATGACTTATCAAAGAACTTTTTGTAAACAACATTGCTGGGTACAACTTTTTCTGAAAGATACTTTGAGCTGATAAGATATCGTGAGATACTTTTGGTTTCATAGATGACAATGAAAAGTATGACTTCTTTTTATGAGATGCTACAGGACATGGAGTCAGAGCTGGTCTTATAGTATCGCTCCTTACGAGACTTTTTACCAAGTTTGCCGCAGGAAACTTTATATCAAAAATCGTTTTTGAAGTAAATAATGCTCTTAAACAAGATCTTCAAAGTAGAAACTTTATCACATGAATCTTTTTTGAAATCGATAAAACCAATATCTGAAGAATAAAATATGTCTGAATGGGACATGAACCAATGTTGTGTTTTAGAAAAAAAACAATGACAGTAGATAAGTTTATCCCTGGAGGACTTGCCGCTTGAATCAGACTTATAAAAGATGAACTCGGTATCAAAGTAAAAGACATGGTGCTCGATGATAACGATATTATGCTTGCATTTAGTGATGGAGTTATAGAGTCTAAAGATTCTGAAGGATGATTTTATGGTCTTGAGAGACTTACTTCAGCGTTTGATTTTATCTGTAAAAAGGAAACCGAACTTTCAAAGGTATATGAGTATCTTATGGAAGATATAAAACTCTTTAGAGGTGGTGCAAAGTTTGATGATGATTCAACTATCATTCTCCTCCAAAGAAGTCTGTCAAAAGACATCGTTCGTCAAGAAGATAACTACCTAAAAGAAGTTGCTCAACAAGAAGGACTTTCACGCTTTGCGGTAAGAAAACTTGTTTGAAAATCAAGAGAAGAAGTAGAAAAAGAACTTGAAAAGATTCGTAAAGAAAAAGAAGTACAAAACATCGTAAAGACGCTTGAAACTCTCTACTATACTTGAGAAATTTTAAAACTCAAACAAGAGGCGATAAGATTTATCAAAGCTTGATATATACATAAAGATATCAACTTTTATCTTAAAAAAGCCATCGCCAATGAAAGTGCCTACAAGATAAGCCAAAAAGAAAAGAAAATTGCCAACAAGTATAGTGTACTGGCTGAACTTTTAAAGAAGTGAGACTATAACACTGTTATAAGAGAATGTAGCGAGATAATCGCAAAAGAATGAAATATATAAATAAATAGAGCTATGTTTTTATACAGCAAATTTTACGACTCCTATGGAAACTTTGATAACTCAAAGTTTTTGAAACTGCTTGAAACAGCAAGAAGAGAGCAACTAAGATCTCAGAGTAAAGCACTTGGATGAATTTGAAAAGAATTTGTACTATTTAACAGTGCGTCAAAAAAAGAAGTTTGGCAAGTTATCAATAAACTCTCTATCTTCGTAAACTCATGAATCGATATAAAGTGAGCTCTGTGAATCTTGATAAAGCAAATTAGCAATCCATACCTCAAGAAAATAATCATAGAGATAAAAACAAACATTGATCATGGTTTAGCGATACATGAGACTATGAAACAGTATCCAAAAGTTTTTGATAATCTCGTTGTAGCTCTTGTAGAAGTATGAGAAAAAACTTGAAAACTCTGAAAAATCCTTCAAGAGCTTGATACAAGTATGTTAGAAAGTATAGAATTGAGAGGAAAAGTAAAGGGAGCGATGATATACCCAGTTATCCTCTTCACTTTGACACTCTGAATGGTAACATTTATGATGACCTTTATCGTACCGAAAGTAACAGAGTCTTTCTCAAAAACTGGTACTAAACTTCCAGCACTTACGCAGGTAGTCGTTTCAGCTTCAAATTTTCTTATAAATGACTATCTTACGCTTATCATCATGATCGTAGGTTTTGGAGTGTTTATAAAGTTTCTCAACAGAACTTATATCGGTAAGATATTTTTTGCTGGAGTTTCTATTAGACTTCCTGTATTTTGATATATTGTAAAGACTTCAAACATCGTATATTTTATCAAATCATTTACTCTGCTCTTGGACTCTTGAGTACTGCTACTTGAATCACTTAAAACCTCGAGTAATGTAGTACCGAATCTTCTTTATAAAAGAGAGCTTATAAGAATCAAAAATGAAGTAGAAATAGGACTTACCATTTCTAAGGCTCTTGGACTAAACTTAGAGTATGAAACCAGCGTCTATCTCAATAATTTATTTTCAGAAGAATTTGCATATGTAGTAAGTACCTGAGAAGAAACATGAAGTATCTCTGAATCTCTCAAGAAAATATGAGTGAGTTATAACTCTGAGTTGAAAAGATACATCTGAAACCTCTCAAGTATGATGGAACCTATCATCATCGTTATCGTCGGTTTCCTCGTTGGTACCATCGTTATTGCCATCATGCTCCCATTCTTCGAGCTTGGAAAGGTCGCAAAAAAAGTATAAAAGATACTCAAAAAACTCTCAAAAAAATGAGAGTTTTTTTTTCTATTTAGAAATACTTTTTTAATTTCTATACAAGTATGATAAAAGTCTATTATTAATACTTACTTTCTCTTGCTTTCTCTGGGGTCTGTGCTTACAATGCTCTTGCCTAACGGCGTCGTTACTTTATATTATTTCATAACTTTTTTAACAATGAAAGCACTTAAGAAGTGATTTACATTAGTTGAGCTTATCGTAGTTATTACGATTCTCGCAATCCTCGGTACAATTGCATTTATCTCTTTACAAGGATACTCTGCAGATGCTAGAAATACTAAGAGATCTAGTGATCTTGCAAGTATACAAAGTGCTATGAGTACAGCTATCACTCAAGGTGCTAGCGTTATGTCTTACGCTGTAAACGATAACACTGCTGATTCAAGAGTAAGTGATATCAATATTGGTGGTACATCTGCTACAGCAGGTACTGACTATGAAGCTGGACACATTAACTATTCAGCTCTTGCTCTTAAGGCTGCTGACTTTACTGACCCATCTGCTAACGTACCATATAACATTGGTGTTACATCTAGAGCTGGTGGTAAGTATGAAATTGCTGCTACTATTGAAAAAGGAGCAACTAAGCTTGCTAAGGTAGTAGGTGATTATAGCGCTAGAGGAACTAGTACTGTAACAGGTGCTGCTGCTTCTGGTTCAACTATTTTCGTTATTACAAGTACTGCTGATATCAACAAATTTAAGATTGGAGATACTATTTCAACTACTCCATCTAGAACTATCAGCGCTATTTCTCCAAATGGTCTTACTCTTACAATTAGTGGTACAGTATTTGGTTCTGGAGTTACAACTGTAGCTCTTGCAAATGCTGAGTCTGCTGGACTTATTGATAAGTATGATGCTGTTGCAACTTCTGGATCTAACGAAGTTACTGAAGGAAGTACAGTTAACTACCCATATACTTACTAGTTTGAAGCATAAAGAGCAATCGTCCACATAAAAAAATATG
>CAYTMN010000040.1:6249-10261 GCA_964438925.1 uncultured Candidatus Peribacteria bacterium | reverse complement strand
TGCAAGTTGGGCAAGTATTTGGTTCCAAAAAAAGATGCTTTTTTTCTGTATTTCATAAAATCGAAACCCGATAGACACTCCACCTCAAATAACTCATGATATAAAGCTCCAAATAAAAAATTCCATATTAATCTTTTTTAAAAATAGTATTGGTAGTATCGTGTAGAAGTTCCTGTCTTTGTTTTTTTACTATCTCCAAGAGTTTATACGGTTTTGGAATATAGTGAAATGTTTTGAGGTCATTTTGCTGTTGTTCAATAGTTATTTGTCAGTAGGACAAGATATTTGGGAGAAATCAACGAGTAAATGCGTCTACCTTTGTTATTCTATAGCAGTCGATAACCTCAACATCATCTTTGAGTAACAAAGAACACTTGATACTGACTATAGTGTTGTCTCAGATGATAAGAACGTTGTTGTAGTACTTTATGAGCAGGGAAGTGAGGATAAAAAACCCATAGTGTACCAAACAAAAAATGATAAAAAAAGCGATAGAAACGACGATAAGCGATGCTCTTGATCACTGAGTTTGTAGTATAGTTGCTATATAGTACAAGAAAAACGATACCAAAAATATAAAGATAACTTTGAGAATACTAAAACACATAATCATCTTATGCCTTTTTACTACCACGTGGTTATCATAGGTATAGTAGTTCATAGCTTAAAAAAGGTCAATAATAAGAGCAGATGTTACAAAAAATAGGAGGACAAATAAAAGAAACACCACTCCCATAAGTTTTGTATAACTTTTTTTAAGGTATTCACTTCACGTGTATTTTACATGGTTATCACTGAGATACTTGAGTCGTTTGCTGATAAAAAAATACCATCAAGCAAGAAAAAGAAAATGCAGAACTATAAAAGCTATTTTTGAAGTCATAGTCTTATATGTAAGTAAGCCATTTTTACTATAACAGAAATCACAAAAAAGTATAATTATTTTTTACAAAACAATCTTGAGGGTTTTTATCTCACTATGATCTCACGAAAGTATTTCTATGGCACTTTTAGAGATTCAAAGTTCAGTAGATATGAGGTGAACAAGTTCAGCATTTGCCTTTCCTTTTTCACGAGGAGCTTGGAGCTTTACCTTGAGTAAGCCATTTTCTAAAAAGTCTCCTATAGCGCTGCGAGAGCTCCCAGCTACTACTTTTACTTTGAGTATTCCGTTATTTAGAGCGATAGTTTCTTTTACAGAAAGCATCTACGATATCTTTTTAGGTGACAAAGAAATGTAGAGTGACATAGCAAAAATAGTGGTGATAATACCAGTACATAAAAGACAGAGAGGACAGTATGCTCCGATTTTAAAATACTCAATACTGATAAAATACCCATTGAAACACATTCCCATAAGTGCAAGAACAGTAAGAATACGAGTGAAGAGTTTATCTTTGAGAACATAGGCAAGCATCGCAATACAAAAAATAACAGGGTACACCAGTATAGCGATAGCAGGAAATGGAAGTCCAAATATTTGAGAATACGGATTTTGAAGCACTGAAGAACAAGAAAAAGTAGAACTAATATCACAAAAAAGTGGTCCTGCACCTCAAAGCAAAGTTCCTGCTGGAAGTGTCAGTGCATGATAGGTAAGATAGAGTGCATCTATCCACGCAATACCTGCAATCACCATAACAAAAAGTAGAAGTTTTCTCATAATTGTATTTTTTTAAAGTATGGTGATTATATGAAAAAAAGAACAATATTCAACTATAATTTAGTCTTGACCTGGAAGTTTTGAAGTAGGGAGTCTATTTGGACAGACTTTATCTCCTGAAAGTAAACAAGTTCCATTTCCTCCAAAAGACGGACACATAACTTTCTCTATTTTTCATGCAGTATCAGTTTGAACGTGTATCACATTTCCACCATGTTTATCACATCCTGCATCGATAGTGAGTCACCCATTTGGGGCTCTACGAACAAAAAGCACATCCCCAGACATTGGTCCTATGTTTGGCTCAGATCAGAGCTCTAGTGTAACTTGAGGACACTCAATAAATGAAGTAAATGTAGCGTTAGAAAATCATATACATAAAAAAATTATATATTAATACTTTTGTATAATAAGTAATATTTTATATTTGTCTATATTTAGGTGATAGCATTTTTTTCAGCAAAACTTGTGAGTCAGTTTTTCAAAAGATAGTTTACACTTGGGAAGTCTACGTCGATAAGAAGTTTTTGGAGCTTTGCGGTGATGTCGTCAAACTCTCGAGTGTTTCCATAGAGACTTTCTATCCTTGCCTCAAAAAGAGCAGCAAATATGTCACTATACTTTACGAGTTTTCCTTCTTCTCCTTCAAACGGAGTAAATATGTAGGACTCTATCTCTTTTTTAAAGTGTTTCGGAGCGTGACAAAACAAATAGTCGTCGAGCATCGCCACCTCTACTTTTTCGAGTACTTCTGCAAACCCTGGGACAGACTTTTTTGTAGGGTTGATGATATCTCAGGTGATAGCCTCTGGTATGTCGTGGTAGATAGAGCGAAGCAAGAGTTCCAAAGTGTTCACCTTGTTTCCTTCGTGGTTTTCTATACTCGCGATGATGTAGCTAATAAACGTCACTTCAACTAAGTGCGCCATAACCGATATGGGTAAGAGTTTGCTCTCTCCACTCCATCTCATAGAGTGAGAAAGTCTTCGTACGTGAGTGAGGTACTTTTTGTAGCTTTTTTCAGATAAGAGTATATCGAGACTTGTAAGTTTTCCTCTGAGTTTTTTGAGTGAGTCTTTGAGTTGTTTGAGAGGAAGCTCATACACATCGTCATACACTGTATGGTTGGTTTTTGCTTCCAAAAAACCAGCGTACTTTTTTGCCGCAGCTATGAGTGTATTTTCTATACGATTACTCGAGTCCAGTATAGTACTTTTGAGATCCTCCAAGATGTAGGCAGGAGCATCAAGTGAAAATATTTTCTCCAACCCTTTTTCCTCTACTTTTGAGAAAATCTCTTTATCAAACTTTTGGATATAGTCTCTAGTTCCTGCGTTGATATCGGCAAGTATGAGCCCCTTGAAACTATCAAAAATAATCTTTTTTATAAGAAATACTTTATCTATCTTTTTTTTGCCTTCTTTTTCTTCCAAATATGCGAGAAATAATGCGATGTGAATCGTAAATCCAACATTATCAAGGTGGCTTATATACTCGACTCTTGGAAAGTTATTCCATCTTTTTATAGACGTTCCTCTCGTGAGCATAAGTTTGATGATATTTCCAATCATAGAAAATATTTTGTAGATAAAAGTGTTATCGTCCCATTTTTTTGGGTATCTTCAAGCCCATTATATAAATTAACTTTGAAAAAAAAAGTTTTTAAATTAAAGTAAAGGGGGATTTTTTCTCTTAAAATCCGTTCATTTCATACTTTTAGTTTACACACTGCCCATGAAAATCTGATGTGATTTGAGATTTTTAGCCGATTCTACCGCATATGGTAGGTTTGTTTTGGACTTTTTATCGCTGTGTATTGCTCAAAAGAAAGAGCATACATTTTTTTTGTATACGCACACACATCTTGGTATACCGTGAGGAAATGTCGTTCATAGGATAGTAAAAGAAAAAAGAGAATGATTTTTAAACGAGATAGCATTTGCCAGAGAACTCAAAAAAGAAGAACTCGATGTGTTTCTGAGTTTCGACGAAAACAAACCGTTTTTTTACAAGTGAAAGACTATTTTGTTTATCCAAAGTCTTGCACACGTTTTTTATGCAGATGAAAAGTTTAGTCTCCCTCACTCTTGGGATCACTACTCATATCCAAAAACCCTCAAGTCAGCTCACAAGATAGTCTCTTTTGACGACGCAACCAAAGATGACCTCAACGAAAGATTTAACATAAAAGAAGAAAAGATAGCCGTAGTAAAACCATACTTTGTGTTTCAAGAACTCTCTCGCCCACCAGAGATACTCAGTGTCGATATAAAAGCAAAACACAACCTCACTCTCGACTACTTTATCTACAACGCATGATACGGTATAGATAAAAACCTCGAAAGACTC
>CAYTMN010000040.1:0-6239 GCA_964438925.1 uncultured Candidatus Peribacteria bacterium | reverse complement strand
TGCCAGACTCAGAGAGATGGAAAAAGACTATGCACTGTTTGTGTATGGTGGAGATGAAGTAGGAAGTGACCTAGAAGTGAGAAGAGCAGTGCTCGACAACGACCTTGCAGACAGAGTGTTTTTTCACCCAAACATCAAAAAAGAAGAAGAGTCATTTCTGTTTTCACAATCCCTTGGAGTTATATACCCAGTTTTATACGAATCTTTTCCTTTTACGCTCAATAAAGCTCTTTTTTACCATACTCCGATTATTGCAAGTCACATTAGTTCCGTAAAAAGTATTTTTGGTGGGAAAATAGACTACTTCAATCCAGTATCGAAAGTAGATATGACCAAGTCTATCGCAGACTTTGCCAGAAAAAATCACGAGATTGACTATAGTGAGATTACCTCGTCTATGAGTCAAGAAAACTTCTTAGAAGAAATTACCAAGATTATATTTTCATAAATTCTATTCCGCAGAAAAAATAGTTATTCGTCTCCAAGAACTCGATTTTCCAGAGCAAAAACTCACCCCAGTTGTGCAAACACTCCTCGAAACCAGATACGCGGTCTGAGCGCTTCAAAGCCAAGCTCCACAAGTTACTAGCTGCATCACTTCGGTTCGATATATCATACAACAGATTACTTCACACAGTTTTGCGCCCGTATATATTGGTGATATGCCAAAAGTATTTTTGGAAAATAATATACTCAAAGCTACGCCTCAACCACTAGAAACCGCACAACGATGAGATCTCGTGTTTCTCTATGGTATGTCGAGATTTAGTGTTCCTATGATCCGCCATGTTTGAATGATTATAGATGGGGAAGGAAACTTTTATCATAGTATGTTCACAAAAAAAGACATTGCTGCGTGACGCATTCACAATGTATTTGACGAAAAAAGATGGCAAAATATAGCGACACTTGAGCAAGTATATGACTCCCGTGACCCTCGCAGTACCTAGGTTTTTTTAGACTGTTTTTTCTTTTTTTGAGTATTGGTTCTTCTGAGTTGTTTTGCATTAAACGTCCAAAACTTGGCATTTGATTCTGTTCTCCGAATAATGCCCGTCGGAAGTATGTTGTATACTATGTTAGACTTTGTACGTAACAAAAGTCACTCTTTTACAAACAGACGTTCTCCGTATGGTCCTGTGATTATTCACGTTCATTGTGGAGGAACTATATGCATCTCTTCAGCGCTTTCACCCTTGGTATAGTTGGTACTTACAGGGTGATCTGCACGAGAAAAGTCAGCAAACGCTTCGTCGAGTTCTATAGAGAACTGTTTGAGATACTCTTTATACGGAGCATAAGGATCTGCAAGCACAAAGTCAGTATGAAAGAGGGAAAATATCTTTCGTGTAGTAAGTTCTTTTTGGAGTATCATCACCAAACTTCCAAAACCACCCAATGCTTCTATCTGCTTTGCAACGGTGAGAGAACTAACGAGTGCCGTAACTCAAGGTCGAGAAAGGGCTTTTGAGAGTCTTTTGAGATCTATGTCTTCTACCTTTTCTCCACGTAGGAGTTTTTCGAGGTTCCCCATCAAGTACTCACTATCATCTGCATATACTGTTTGAAATATATCAAGAAAAAACGCTCTACACTCTTGTAGAGCTTGTATGTCCTCAAGTGATATATCTTCGAGTTCTGACATAGACTTTACGCAGCAAGAAGTTTCAAGCTTCTATGTTGTATCGTCCAAGCAGTATCTCCAGCTTTGAGTTTCATTATGTTTCCATTTGGGCGTATCTCATACTGAGTTCCAAAACTGGTTTCTATATAGAGTGAACCGTTTTCTACTCTCGTCTTTTGAGGGAGAAGTTTTTCTCACTTATCACTTCTTTCTATAACAGGTGGACGCTTAGCATCGTAGTCTCCAAAAAGTTTATCTACCTTGTACCCAAACTTTTCTAGAAACGTATTTACCGCTCTTGAGGTCTCAGCTTCAGCGAGTTTTCTCTGAGCTGCTTGTTGTTCCTGTGCAGTTTTTATCGCTGCATCAGCTACTCTTTGTTGTTCTTCTTCAGCGAGTCTTCTTTTTTCTATCGCTGCAGGTGAGGTGAAAAGTACATTTTGTATGCTTCTTGTTGTGAGTTCAACCGTTATAAGAGTGATACATGCTTGTATTCCTCCGATAGCTTGTATAGACTTTGGAACAGATTTTACATTTCTTTTTATGAGTTTTACGGTCGTAGGGTCAGAGAAAAACGCTTGAAGCTCAGCGAGTTCAGCGTCAGTCAAAGAGTATGCAGAAAAAAGTCGAGAGATAGCTCCACTTATACTTGCTGCTTGTTGGTTATTTACAGAGCTTCTTTTGAGTACATCAACCCAAAAGTTTTGGTTTTCTCCTAGTGCTTGAACATTTCCCAGTGTAAGACTTTTTCCTACTTCACTCATACGATAAATTAATAATAATAAAATGTATTATAGGCAACATATAAAATACGTCAATACTTATATGTGAGATTTTTGCTTGTTTACTTTCCATATGCTTTTTATATAATACCTAAAAGCTATTTACAAAACCTCATGCAACTCATCTCCCAAAAAGACATCCCTAGAGACTACTTTTACTACCGTTCTCACACACCTGAGTACCAAACTCGGATTATGCAGCATAGTGCACCAGACACAGCGATAAAAGTACAAGAAAAAGACGGATTTTGACGGATACATCACTTTTTTTGAGGAGCATTTTCGTATGCTGTTTTTGAAAAAACAGACCTTGTCCCGACAAGAGAACTTCTCGCAAAACACGGGATGAAACGAGGGATAGTTCTCTGGTCTTGATGGAAAAAACAAACGCCAATATCTTCACTCGTATGGAAATCTCTAGGCTACCTTTTTTCTCGACAGTTTCACCACTCGACTCGCTCAGCGTTTTCGGTGCTTGACGCAAAAGAGTACTGGAAAAAGTGGTCATCAAATGCACGAAACCATAGAAAAAAAGCCCACACACTCCAAACTCAAAACAGACTCAAGATAGATACGGAAGTTTCTTGTGAAACATTTTTACAAATATATAAAAAAACAAAAGTTCCTCATAGCCTCAAACGCTACCTCTCACAAAAAACACTGCACCTCGCAAAGGACTCAAAAAACGTACGTTTTTATCTCGCATACTTGGACAGTGTCCCACTAGCAGGAGCTTTTTTTCTCGACGACTTTCCGACAAGTACCTATGTTGTAGCGTTTCAAGACCCAAAAGCAAAACCCTATCATCTTGGACTTGCTCTTATAGACCGTTGGTTTGAAGAGTCACAAAAAAGAGGCTTTGTATACCTCGACTTTGACCATATGAGAGACACTCTTGACCCATATTCGTACGCAGGATACACCAAGTTCAAGTCTGAGCTTGCAGACTTTCAGGTGAGATTTCCAAAAGTATGGTTGAGTGTGATGATGTAGAGAAACTATACACTCAGATCAGCTGTATCTCTTTTCTTGAGAGATTCGCGTACTTTTCCCATATTTATATATATTATTCCACCTTCACCAGCCATACCATCACTAACGTTTTCCATATAGTGAGGAGTAAAGAGTCCTTGTTTTGTAGTTTCAATAGATCATATAAAACCTGCGTGTTCTCCTCTGTCTCCTATGAAGTCTTGATTGAGAATAGTGACATTTTGCCTTTCTTCTCTACGGTCTGAAGTTAAAACTCCTGGTCCGTTAAAGTTAAACGTCGTAATGTTCTTCATTTGAGCTGGGATTTTTACCACATTGGTAGAGGCGAGTTCTGAGAGAGCTCCTCAGAGGCTATGTCATGCTATGAGTACTTTTCTCGTTGCAAGACTTGCCCCATACTTTTCGGCAACTCTATTGATAAGTTTTTGGAGATCATCTTTCTGAGGAGGGATTCCTTTGGCAGCAAGTATGGCGTCGTTTGCAAGGTCTGGGTTGAGTAAAAACAGACTTCCTGTACCACGAGACGCTATAACTATATCTCCATTTTTGGCTTCAAAGGCTACTCCATAGTATCCTGAAAGTGTATTTTTCTCAGTGAGTACTGGAGTATAGTCTGAGAGTATTTGTTGGTTTTCAGGTCTTGCAAGTCTCTCACTTCTCTCGACTTCATCTTGGTATTTGAGCACCTTAAATGCTTCTATAAAAATAGTCTCATTTTGCTTTTGTGGGTCTTTGTTGGTGATAAGAGGGAAGTTTACTTGTATGAGAGGATACACCTTTTTTACGAGGTCTTTAAACGCAAGATGTTCCATCTTGAGCAAATCTGCTTCTGAGTTGATAGACGCTTGTTTTGCCTGTGGACTTTTGAGAAGTCCTGGTACGATAACTGCTCTCCAGTTTTTAAACTCTTTGGTTAGTTCGACCGGAGTTTCAGGACCAGAGTCAGGACTTTTTGGTCACTCATAGTGTTTTTTATCTTTTGCGTCTATATATACTGCGTCAGATAAAACTCTTGCTCTATCTACCATTTCTTCTATCTTTTCTGGGAGTCCATCACTCAAAACTTTGGTAAGTGAAAATGTATCATCTTTGAGTGTTTGGCGTAAAAAAGCTTCCAAAAAGTATACCTTTCCGTGGATAGATTTGTTTTTTCCTCAGTCCACCAGTTTATAGATATCGTCTCCTATAAAAGACACAAACTTGGTGAGTTGTTGTTGTGTAGGAAGTTGGCTAAAAGAAGCAAGATCTATAGACGTAGCAAACTTTTGTGCATTTGCTAATATCTTCTCTCCAGCTCATCATAAGAGTACTTCACCATAGTATTTCCAGTTTTCTGGAGTAAAGTTTTTTACCTGTTCGTGTTTGAAGAAATTATTTCTACTCGTAGGAGCATCAAGTATCTGTGTTACGCTCTTACTCACTTCACTACGTATGCTTTGTCTTTGCTCTTCAAAACCACTTCATCTTCTATCCATGTTGTAGATAAACGAACCTCTGAGCTCTTCAAACATCTGGAGAAAGCCAGGGTTTTTTTCGGCAAAACGTTTCATAAAGTCTTGTTGCGTTCGAAAATCCTGACATAAAAACACGTTTTTATACCATCGGGTCATCGCGTCCTTGTCGGACTCACCTGAGTTTTTCTTTATCTCTAAAAGATCAACATTTTGACCTTGATTGTCAGTAGTTGGCATAAAAAATATGTTTAAAAACTAGTCATCACTGGTATCTTCCGCCTCTTGTTTACGAATAGTCGCTATCTGAAAACTGGTATAGGAACCTACGACATTTGCTATCGCTGCTTTTCCATAGCGTTCGTGATACTTTTCAAAAAGTAGCCCTACAAGCTCTTTCTCATGAGACAAGACCTCAAAGAGATTGTCCCTATATCTTGGGGTTCACTGCTGTGCCTTTACAAGATACAGACGTTTTTCTTCGTCTGTAAGGAGTATCGATTTTTGTAAGAGTTCTTCAAGCATAAAAGTACGTTACAGATATTGTAGCATACTTATCTATCTGTTGCAAAAAACAGGGAGGTAGCTATTGAAATATTTTTTTTTGTGTATACAATGCTAAAAAATCACACCAACCTATGTCGCAACTGACCCCAAGAAATATAGACATACTCCGTATCATCGTCGAAGAGTTTCTCTCTACTGGAGAAGTACTGTGAAGTAAAGCACTTCTCAAAAGGTACGACCTCGGAGTGAGCTCAGCAACGGTACGTGCCGATATGGCACATCTCGAGAGTTTGGAACTCGTGTTCCAACCATACAACTCTGCTGGAAGACTCCCAACGTCAAAGTGACTCAGAGCGTTTGTAAACTATCTTATGCAACACCTCCCAGATCACTTTTTGGAGGAGCAGGGAAAAGGTCCACAAACTCACTCAGTAAAAAGTCTCGAAGAGTACATACATCGCCTCACGTTTGAACTCGCAAAAAACACGGGAGAAATATCGTTTTGTGTGATACCAGAAAAGTCTATCTGTGAGTACTCAGGAGCAGCACACTTTTTAGAAAAAAACCTCAAACGCCTCGGAAACGAAGTGTTTGCACTTATAAAGATGTGCGAAGATAAGCCACACTTTATAGACTTTATCAAACACCTCCACATAGAACAAGGAGTAAACGTGTTTATAGGAGAAGAAAACATACTCCCATACCTCAAAAACTATACTATCATCCTCAAACCGATCATCATAAACGATATGGTAGGGTACATAGGAGTCATAGGAAGTCTCAAGATGAACTATAGTTTCAACATCTCCGTTATACGCGGACTCATATAAAAAAAGACCAATAAAAAACCCCGCAATTGCGGGGTTTTTTGTGTGAAAAACT
>CAYTMN010000039.1:0-10596 GCA_964438925.1 uncultured Candidatus Peribacteria bacterium | reverse complement strand
TATCACGCAGATTCTAAACCTTGTTCTACGATATATGTTGGAATAGGATTATCATCTTTTGTTTTGTCAGTTGGAGTAAAAATAGCTTTTCCATCTTTTCGGACATCTTGCCACTCATTAAGTCCTTCTGGTAGATCTATCTGGTAGGGATTTTGGAGGGCTTTTCTGAGTGCATATAACTCACCGATAAAGTCTCTCGTACTTCCTGTTTTTTCTTTGAGTCTTTCTGCGATTTTTTTCGGAAGTGTAAGTGTATCTCCAGTTGTAAGACTGAAAACTACTTCTTTTTCGCCTTCTAGGTATGATACATCTCCCTCGTATCATTCAATAATCGGTAAGAACGCGATAATAGCTTTTTGTGGGGCTGAAGACTCACTATAGTTTTTAAAGAGTGTTCCGGTGATATAGTTTCTGAAAATAAGTTCCAGTCCTTGTTTTTGTCCTTGTACTTCTACTTCAAGTTGTTTACAGAGTTCTATAACTTGTGATCTTGGGAGTATATCTTGAGGAATATTATCAGGGATAGGTTTGTTGGCTACTTGTATATTTCTTGCTTGCGCAAATTTCGCTCAAAGAAGGGAAACTTGGTTTTGAATCGCTCACTTCCCCTCTATCTCTAGGTCGAGTGGAATGTTGAAAACAGAAGTTTTGTCAGTACGAACCATAAGGATGTCTATAGGAGCACTTGGACTGTCCGATGGAACGATATATAGTTCAGCGTTTTTCCCTGAGTAAAACTTGGTATACCCTAGACGAGCAAGTTCAGGATGTGCTCATGAATAATCAAGAGCTTTCCCTTGTGGCCAGAGTCCTGAACCTATGAGTCTTGCTTTGTTTACAATATGTCTTTTTTGAGCTGTTTGTAAAGCTTTGTCTTTTTCTATAACTTCATCATGTTTTTGTCTCCTACGAGCGTGAAGGTTGTTTTCAAGTTCTTTGTTTTTTGTAGCGAGTACTTGTGTGGCGAAAATAAGCGCATTTACATAGTTTACTTCTCACATCACTTGTTGTCCCATAAACAGTGCTTCTTGGTCAACTGTTTCAAGAAGTGGTACAACATTTTCCTCTGCTTTTCCTCCGAGGTGCACTGGTATTGCAATAGTTACTGTATCTGATGTAGTAGAGATTTTATAGTCTCAAACCATAGGAGCTAGTGTGATCTTGATAGGACTTTCATCATCGAGTTCTATCCCTAAAGAAGTAAGTATTTCTTGAGAAATACCAGCTTTTGCTTCTTCTGGAACACTTACTTTATTGTACCCTGCTGGAAGTTTGAGTTGTATTATTTTTTTTGCCATAACGGTTGCTATCTCAGGAGTCAGTGCTACTCCGTTTGGTACTTCTGGTGGCATATCAAGCATTGAGTATAAAGAACTCACTTTTCCTCATGCTTTTGACTCAACAGGATACGCAATACACACGGCTGCTGGAGCGTGAGTTGCTACTCCTCCTGGCAAATGTGCTGCTCCTCCTGCAGCTCCTATAACTACAGAAACCACTGGACGAACATTATCACTAAATTGTGCTACTGCTCTTTCAACGTCAGGAGCTAAGTCTGGAAGTATAGAACTTGATGACTCAAGATTGTCTGGAGTTCTATGGATAGATTTGATTCATTCCATAACTACGATCCCTTCTTTTTCTAGTCCTGAGATGATAGATGCAACTTTTGATCTATCTGAATCACTTCCCATAAATACTGCTACAATAGGGAGAATTTTTTCTCCAGAAGATGAGGTGTTGAGTGCCATAGGTATATTAGGTTATTTTCTTAAAATTGGACTTTGGTATCTTTCATGAGTGAGTCAAAGCTTTCGAGCTCCAGCATTGATAACTTTGCTTGTTATATCTTTCACCATTTCCCCAACTCAAGCCAGAGAAAGAGCACCATATTCTTCTCCATTTGGAGTCATCACCAGTGGAATCCTCAAAGTTTTTTCATCTATTTCAACAAGCAAATTTCCATCTCGTCTGAGCTGACATCTACGAACGATATGTCATGCTTTTGTTTTCAATACATCCTCTGGATTTACCGCAGATACATACTGCAATTTTGTAGGATGATACAAGTATCTTACGTCGTTCCATTCGATAGAATGCACCTCTTGAGATCCAACGTCTAAACTATTTACAACACTCAGTGTCATATACCTTTTTCAAAATATAATTTTTATGAATATACATTGTTTTCAAAGTCTGTCAATATTATACTTATACTTCTTTTTTCCTATAACTCAATGCTTCTAAAATATGGGCTGAAGTAATGTGCTCACTTTGGCTTAGGTCTGCTATAGTACGAGAGAGTTTGAGAATACGATAGTAGCTACGAGCCGAGAGGTTCATAGTCGAGACTGCTTGCCTCATAAGGGTATCACTTTCTGCATCGAGCTTACAAAACTCTCCTATCATCGCTGAGGTCATCTCTGCATTGTAGGTGATCTTTTTTCCAGTAAAACGCTTGAGTTGGAGTAAACGAGCTGCTTCTACACGCTTTTTTATGTCTTTTGAAGTTTCGGTCTGACTCAAGTCTTGAATGTTTTGAAACTTCTCCGTTTTTACTTTTGGGACTTCTATAAACATATCTACACGGTCAATAAGTGGACCTGAGAGTCGAGAGCTGTAGTTTTTTACTTGAAATGGAGAGCAAATACAGTCTTTGTCTTCGTCGGTGAGATACCCACAAGGACAAGGGTTCATGGCTCAAACCAGCATAAACTTTGCTGGGTATATAAAGCTCGCGTTTACACGAGTAACGGTGATGTGTCCATCTTCAAGCGGTTGCCTGAGAACCTCAAGTACCATCTTTGGAAACTCGAGTATCTCGTCGAGAAACAACACTCCTTTGTGAGACAGACTTATCTCTCAGGGTTTCGCGCTACGTCCTCCTCCTATGATGCTGACGCTACTAGCAGTATGGTGTATGGTACGAAACGGACGCTCGGTTACTATAGGGAAATCACTGGAAAGTAGTCCACTAATAGAGTATACCTTTGATATCTCGAGTGACTCATCGAGGGTGAGGTCTGGGAGGATAGTTGAGAGGGACTTTGCAAGAAGTGTTTTTCCACTTCCAGGAGGCCCTGACATGATGATATTGTGTCCTCCAGACGCGGCTATCTCAAGTGCTCTTTTTGCATGTTCTTGCCCTATAATATACTTGAAATCATACTTGGTATCCTCTTTGTGTGAGATAAGGGTATGAAAGTCAGGAGTGGGTTCTTTTTCTATGAGAACTTTTTCGTTGAGGTGGTCTATAACCTCTTGCAGATGCGAGACTCCTATGACTTCTATGCCTCAGACAAATGAGGCTTCTTGTGCGTTTTCTTTTGGAACAAAAATAGTTTCTATACCTCTTTGCATCGCTCAAATAGTCGATGGAAGCACGCAAGAAACTTGGCGAATCTTTCCGTCGAGGGAAAGTTCTCATAAAAATATGACTTTAGAGAGGTCACGTTTTGTTACTATCACCTCATCGTTAATAAGTATCCCTATAGCTATAGGGAGGTCAAACATAGACCCCACTTTACGAATATCTGCTGGAGCGAGGTTGACGGTGATACGCGTCATAGGGAGACGTGACTTTATAGACTTAAGAGCGCTGTAGAGCCTCTCGCGACTTTCCTGGACTCACTGGTCAGGAAGCCCTACGATGCTAAACTTTGGAAGTCAGGGGTTGATGTCGACTTCTACATCGACTATAGTGGAAGAGAGTCCATTGACTGCTATAGATTGCACTTTTGAGATCATATGCAAAAAAGTTATCGGGTAAAAAGTACGTATTGGGTATACCCTTTTCAGGGTGGGACTAAAAGATGTAGCGTAAAAAATACTGCATATATATTTTAGTATATAAACAGTATATGTTTTTACAATAATTGCAAAAGTTTTTTTACTTTTTGAAAATTATATCCAGAGACTTCCCTGTTTTTACGACTTTGTATTCAGAAAGATACCTGATAACAAATGTGCGAAGTACTTTTATAAACTCAATATCTACAAACTTTGGGAATCTTTTCTTTGAATCTTTATAGTATACTTTCAGATGTTGTATATATGTTTTTGCGTCAAAGTCAGGGTCTGTAATGTTGTGAAGAGCTCCAGCAAGAAACTCGAGATCCATCTTCTCTTCTTCTGGGTGAAATATGTCTCAGAAAATGTAGTAATGCATCCCTATATGAATAAGGTCATGCTTGAAAAAGTCCTTGGTAGAAAGTTGTTTTCTAAAGACTATTTTCCCGTCTTTGTAGAGGGTTAAAACATGATGTATGTGCGATGTTTTATGTAGAACGATTTTGTCTTGCTCTTTCATAGTCTATGAGAGAAATGCTAAATACTTATCTACTATATATTTTGGTAAAAGATTATTTTTTTCAAGTCCAGTTATATCTTCTTCGAGTTCTTGAAATACGCTGTCACTGAGATGATGGTATTTTCCGATCTCCAAAAGTGCATAGAGAAACTCTCAAGCAAGCCCACGAGTCACCTCTGCACCATAAAAGTAGCTGAAAATCTCTGGGTCTTTTTCTGTGATAAGACGCACTATCATCTGGTACATCTGTTCGCTGTAGAGTCTTTTTTGTGTGTCTCAAAGTGGGTACACTTGTACACGTGAGAGTATGGTGTCGAGTACTCCTCCCTCCCCTTGGTTGGTGAGAAACACTATATTTCCTACTCCAGGTTCTTCCAAAAACTTGAGCATCGCGTTTGCTGACTGCAAGGTAAGTCGAGAGATATCGTGGATGATAAATATTTGAAACAGAAAGCTTGATTTTCTGTTGGTAAGCTGAAGAAAGTCTCTGACTTGCTCTATCTTGAGAGACTCATCTTCTATACTTTGTAGGTGAAATATGAAGTTTTTATCGACCCCATATTCTGCACATAACTCTAGTGCGAGGCTTTGGCTATAGGTTTCAGCTTCTGTGATGTTTTTTGAAACGAATAAAAAAGGAGAAATTTCCTCTCCTTTTGTTATCTTCTGACGAATATAGGTTCAAATGTTATTTTTTTGCTCAGTCATTTTCAGTAAGTTTGATAAGGAGATCATCTATATCTTTTCCAAAATCATCAACGAGTTTTTGGTCAGATGCTGAGTTGAGTTCTACTTTTTCAGTTTTTACTGTCGTCTTTGCTTCACTTACAACAAGTGCTGCTGGAGTAGTATCTGTTGTCCCAGTTGCAGTTGTTACAGTTGCTGTTTGTGCAGCACCTGTAGCAGTAACTCCTGTTTGAGTCGCACCAGACTGAGTTGCACCAGTTTGAGTTGTTTCTGGAGTTTTATCCCAAAAACATGAGCTAAGAGCAAAAACAAGCGTTGTAGCAATGAGTATTTTTTTCATATTTTTAGAAAAATTATATCAATAATTTCAGTGATTATATAATAAAAAAATCAAAAGGCAAAAATAAGTTATGTACTTTGTTTTTCCGTTATATATTCGCTCTGTATACTCAAACGTCCTTGAAAAGAAAAAGGGACAAAAAAATCTCTTGTTTTCAAGAGATTAGGCTGCTATTTTAGGAAGCTCCTGCGTTTCGATATGGTTATCATTTGCTGAACCATGAAGTCCTATACTGTCGTGTACTCCCATACGAGCTTTTTGAAGTGCTGCGACTACATCAGCTGGATTTCCAGCGGTGTCTTCCCTATCTACTCAGATGATTTTCAGGATTCTGTTTACTGGAAAATAGAGTACTTGGACTATTTTTTCTCGTGCAGAAAGTTCGTACCCAGCGTTGAGTGCGTCAGTTTGAGACGAAAGATGTTGTCCTTCATTTTCGTGCGTCATATTTCTATAGTTCTGCTTCATTGTATCATATGATATAAAAAAATCAAGAAATACCTTGTATTATGAAACCAAAAATTTGAATGTCTATTTTTTTGTATTTTCCCATAAAAAAGAGAAGAAATATCCTAAATTGGCACTTAAATACTTAAAGTGCTAAAATAGATTTGACAGGAGGTTTCAAAATGAATATACTATGGGGGTAAAGTTACAAAACTTTTATTATTAACTTTTTAAAAATATGTGAAAGATTATTGGTATCGACCTTGGAACGACGAACTCGTGTGTTGCGTTTATGGAATGAGGTGAAGCAAAGGTTATCCCAAATGCTGAATGAAACAGAACGACTCCGAGTATCGTAGCGAGTAAAGACGGAAATATTATCGTTGGAACTCCTGCAAAAAGACAACAAATCACGAACCCTAAAAACACTATCTACTCTGCAAAGAGATTTATAGGACGTAAGTTTAGCGAAGTCGCTGAAGAGATAAAAAACGTACCGTTTGACGTAGTAAAAGGAGCTGACAATGAAGCTCTCCTCAAGTTTAACGGAAAAGATGTAAGACCTGAACAAATAGGAGCTGATGTACTGATGAAACTCAAAGAAGATGCTGAAAAGTATCTTGGGCAAAAAGTAACTGAGGCAGTTATAACTGTTCCTGCATACTTTAACGACGAACAAAGACAAGCAACTATCAACGCTGGTAAGATAGCAGGACTCGATGTAAAACGTATCATCAACGAGCCTACTGCTGCTGCACTTGCATATGGAGAAGGAAAAAAGAAAAATGAAAAGATAGTAGTATATGACCTATGAGGAGGTACGTTTGACGTATCGGTTCTCGATATTGGAGAAGAAGGAACGTTTGAAGTACTTGCGACAAACGGAGACACTCACCTCGGATGAGATGACTTTGACAAGAGACTCGTAGACTACATCATTGATGAGTTTAAAAAAGACCAATCTATCGACCTGAGAAATGATGCTATGGCACTTCAAAGAGTTCGTGATGAGGCTGAAAAAGCAAAAAAAGAGCTTTCAAGCACTACTGAATATGATCTCAACTTACCATACATCACGGTTGATAGTTCTGGACCAAAGAACCTATTTATGAAGATCACTCGTGCAAAGTTTGAGTCACTTATAGGTGACCTCGTAGAGCGCAGTATAGAACCATGTAGAAAGGTTATGAAAGATGCAGGACTCGATGTAGGAGCTATCCATGAAGTTATCATGGTTGGAGGTTCGACTCGTGTACCTATGGTTCAACAAAAAGTAGAACAATTTTTCGGGAAAAAACCAAACAACTCAGTAAACCCAGATGAAGCAGTAGCGCTTGGTGCTGCTATACAAGGAGGTATCATAGGAGGTGACGTTACTGACGTACTTCTTCTAGACGTTACTCCTCTGACTCTTGGTATAGAGACTATGGGTGGAGTAAGAACTCCAATGATCCCAAGAAATACGACTATCCCAACAAGTAAAAGTGAAGTGTTTTCAACTGCGGCTGATAACCAACCAAGTGTTGAGATACACGTACTCCAAGGAGAAAGAGAAATGGCTGCTGATAACAAGAGTCTTTGAAGATTTATCCTTGACGGTATCGCTCCTGCGCATAGAGGAATACCACAAATAGAAGTTACGTTTGACCTAAACGCTAACGGAGTACTCTCTGTAAAGGCAAAGGATAAAGGTACAGGAAAAGAACAACATATAACTATCCAAGGAAGTAGTGGACTTTCAAAGGAAGATGTAGAACAACTTGTAAAAGAAGCTGAAGCAAGAAAAGAGGAAGATACAAAGAGAAAAGAAGTAGTCGAAGCAAAAAACATGGCTGACTCAACTATCTACCAAACTGAAAAGCTTATAGCTGATAACAAAGACAAGATAAACGAAGCAGATACAAAAGAAGTAAACGAGAAACTCGAAGCACTCAAAAAAGTAGCTGCTGACGCAAATGCTACCAAAGAAGACTTTGATAACGCTATGAAACCACTCAATGAGATAATGATGAAAATAGGAGAACAAATCTACAAACAACCAGGTGCTGACGCAAATGCTCCACAAGGAGCTCCAAACACTTGAGCAAGTGAGGAGAAGAAAGGAGATGACAATGTGGTGGAGGGAGAAGTTGAGAAGTAGGAATTCTATCCCGGGCGAAAGCTCGGGATTTTTTATTTATTAATGAGGAAGTAATATGGTAAAAATAAAAAGGTCCATGTGAGAAAAAAACTTTGAATTATCTTTCGAGAAAGATGACATTTTTTGAAGAAAAGATTTTTGAGAATCTTTAAAAAACCTATTAAGTAATTCAAGTGATGAATGACTATCAATTTGAATCAATGCTCCTTGGGGAGAATGAAAGACTCATTTTTTAATTATGTTTAAAAATTTATTGGATAGTACCGAGTTTAAAAGTATTTACTTTGATTCGTTTGAAAATGACTTCCATGAAGATCCACTAATTCCACTTGTCTGAGAGATTCATAAGAATTATCCTCATTCTAAAAAATTTCTAGAAAAAGGGAAAAATGTTATAAAATGAATTTTGCCTCTTTCATTGAAAATATGAGCACGCGTTTTTATGTGATGAGATATAAAATGAGTTGAGGATAAATTAGAAGAGTTAATTGAAGGGGATATATCAGAAAAAATTTGAGATGCTTTAGATGAGTACGTAAAGAAAGATAATTTAATTAAAGATTTTAAGAGTAGTCTTGAAGAGCTTGCTAGAGAAAAACCGTTGGTGTTTATTATTGATATATCGATATAAATGCCTACTTAGAAAAGTTTTTTGATATTGAAATGATTCTTAAAAAGAAAATAGAACAAAGAGAGGAATGAGAAGATGGAGATAATAAAAAGTATTTAGATTTTTTATTTAAAAATTTAAACAACGAAATATTCTCTGAGAAAGATGCTAGTTATCATGAAATTGAATTCATAAGGTCATGTATAAAAGTCTTAGATAATCACTTTAACTTCTCTTTTAGAAATCTCGAAAAAATCTTTAATTATATTTCAATGTTTTATAAAACATTGCCCTCGAAAAACCATTTCAGAATGGCTCCAATACTAATTGGATTAATTGTCATAAAAATAAAAGACTCTCAATTATATAAAAAACTTGTTGACTGAAATTCAAATTTTCAAGAAATAAAAAGTTTTTTTAAATGAATAGATGAGGATAAATACTCTAAAATGATTCTTAATCGGTTTGAATTTTCACACTTAAGTGAAGCTGAAATGAAGGAAAAATGAAATGCAGAAAAATTTCAAGAAATAATAGAACACATATGAAGATTTGGTTTTTGGAATAACAATAAGGCTATTATAAAATCATTAACTACAAATATTGAATATTTTAGATAGGCTTATTCTTAAATAATTAGTGTCTCACCCTTTCATGGGAGAGTTTTTGCTCGAACGGTTCAAACTGGACCACAAGCGTGTTGGATGTGGAGTGGGTTTGGGGGAAACAGGCGTGTAAGAGAGGCTAAGGTAGTAGGTCGTGTAGAAAACTTCTGTTTCCCCAAAAGCTTTTGATACTTTTGGCTACAAAAGTATGGAAGATATAAACCAAAGATACTTCGACAAGCTCAGTATCCAGTATGAGTGAGTATGCAGTATGAGTCAGTATCCAGTATAGAGGCTCGTATTCGCTCTGGATGACAGAGAAAAGATACTTCGACAGGCTCAGTATCCAGAGTAAGTCAGTATCCAGAGTAAGTCAGTATCCAGTGTGAAATATCCCCCTGCTACTTCGTAGCACTTCCTTCGGTCGCCCTTGTAAGAGGGAGCTTTAAGGCCTCCCTCATAGGAACGATGAGAGAAATAAAAACGTATAAGGGATTCTCGGGTCAAGCCCGAGAATGACAAAGAATAAAGGAGAAAAAATGCTTGATTGAAGAGGAATCTCAAATATTTTTTTGAAAATCGTATCAATATGTTAATATGTTTGTATATTGATTACTTATGGCAAAAAAATACTATTACAAAAACAATTATAGAAGACAGGACTCTTTTGAGCTAGAAGCGAAACTATTTGTAGTTATTGGGATCCTAATAGTTTTTTCTATCGCTGGATTTTATCAGTCATATATCAAACCAAACTTGGAAAGTATCTTTTTTTACTGAACTATTATTGTGACAATTTTTTGAGTTCTTGCTGGGTATTATTTTTATCAAAAATATCAAAAAAGGAAAAAACTCGCTCAGATGCCAGACTTCATACGTGAACTTATAGAAGATATACATTCATTTAGTCCTTTTGAGTATGGGAAAGAAGAAAAAGAAATCTGCTACCAAGCGGAACTTTGAGGATACCTGAAAAGTAAGTACCCTCAGGTAAAGTTTGAAGAAGAAAGAAACTTTGTTCGCTGTGACCTCTCGGTTGATAATATCGGTATCGAAATAAAATGACCTACCACAATGGAAAGCTTAAAGACACTTCCTGACAAGATAAACGCGTACGTTCCAGTTTGGGAATATCTGATTATCGTTTTGTTTCATGTAAAAATCGTTGATTACAATGAAAAGAGAAATGAAGATGCGTATACAGTAAAAACTCAGCAAATCAAGGCAAATATTCCTCCTGAGAAACGAGATAAAGTTTTCTTTGTTCGTATTTGATAACTTTTTCCACTCATTTTAAAATCCCTCTTCCCTCGTAAGAACCTCTCCTATGTGAGAGTTTTTTAATGATGGGCGTCGTATAAATCATATATTTTAAATTAATCATAATTTTGGCAACTTTAAAAACGCCTTAAAATAGTCATTTTTTCTTGACTTAAAAATATATTTTACTATAAATTT
>CAYTMN010000038.1:0-10789 GCA_964438925.1 uncultured Candidatus Peribacteria bacterium | reverse complement strand
ATGCTTCTCTAGCATAGAACTTCATTGAGTAATAAAACTTCCTTTATCAAATTCTTCCATAAAATATTCTGCATCTTTTTCTATAAAAGGTCTCCTCTTTTTTCAAAGTAAGATATGAAGTTCTTTTCTTAATAGAATAAAAACTTTATCATGTTGATTTATTGATCATTCCTTAAAAATTTGACTTTGTTCATGAGTAGTTAAAGAGGAGTAAGCGAAATTATCAAAGTACTTACTTCTTATAAAGACACTATGATAGAAACCATCTCCAGCCCTATTGTAAGTTGTAGCTATTTTGTATACTTCTTTTCAAGAATTATCAATAAAATAATATCTTGACTCTTCATCTGTCATTGCTTTATACCATTTAATAAAATGAACATTAAATTCATAATTTTCAATTTTTAATTCATTATTAGATGATTCTGACTCAATGGCATTTGATAAATCTAGTTTACTACCATTAATATAAATATTCACTTCTTGTAAGATAAGTCTCCAAGATAGTCTAGCATAAACTTCCTCAATGAAATCATTATTCAAGTAATATTCATCTATATTTGGTTGTATATTTGTAAATACAACTTTAGTTCAACAATTATTTTTGGTAGTCTTTAAATCTCATTTTTTCTCTGGAATATCAATTTGTTGTAAATTACCAGCTTTCATTTTTATTGAAAACTCCTTATTATCTCAGTCAGAATCGCTATATATTGTTCTCCATTCAATATTTGTACAAAATACAAAAAAAGTTAATCTTCAATGACCATCTTTTCAAGATGTATCTGATTTGAACTTCTTCTTAATTTTTTTTGAATCTCAATAAACTTCAAAGGTTTCATCTAACTCTTCATATTTAATTCACTTTCAATCATCTATAATAATTATCTCTTCTATATTATCTCATAAGCCTCTATTTATCTTAAATTCAATATCTATGTTTTTAGCTCATGCATCAATACCATTTTCTATGTATTCAATCAATGCTCTTTTAGGAGAATAACTCTTGAGCTTTTTCTTAATAGTTCAGGATGAAATTGTTAATTTTTGTATCATATTAGAATAAAAAGTTATAAAACCCTATATTTCCCTCTCCCTTTAAACTCCAAATATTCTTTATCCCTTAAAATCTGTAACTGTTGGCGAATCTTATCATTGATAAAATTATTTTCAGGATGTTTTTGTCTTAGTATAAACTCGAAAGCATATATTTCATCAAGAGTAAACTCTTGTTTTTCAAGAGATTCTATGCACTGAATAATATCAAGAAGCCATCCTTTTGCCTCTCCTTTTGATTTCTCAAGAAAGCACGTTTTACTCCAACTTTCTAAAACTGCTCTCTTATCTACCGCCTTAGAATTTTTGACATAAAATATTTTTCCACTTTCTGGAATTCAAGCAAGAGAAATATTACACATCATATAGTCTCCTCTATCCTTTAGAACTCTCGGAGCTTGTATAATATTTTCGGGACGAATAAAAAACTTTGGGATAATTAAAAAATTAGAAACCTCAAAGTTTGGCTTATATGTCAAAAAGAAAAAACTCGGATTGGTACTACTTTCTAGGCGTTCTATCATCGTTTTATATGAACCATCAGGAACTATCTTTCCTATATTTTTTGCTTTTTTTGCGTTTAGATCAAATTATGGTTCACATTTTTCACAATAAAAATCGGCTACTGCTCTATTATTTTCATAACTTAAAATACTACTTCAACATTCAGGGCAAAAAATATACTCTCAAGTCCATCATTCTGTCATTACTCTGATTTTTTGAGAAGATGATTTATATTTAACAGCAATTTCAGAATCTAAATACATATTTACCTATATATCTTATACTTCCCAAACTTGATAAACTCCTCTCCCTTGTGACTTTTTGAACTACCAAACATCCCAGAAAGTCCGAGCGTCGATACTCAAACAAATACAAAAAATCATCCTATGAGATAGGCTATGATGTTTGGGTTAAAGATAACAATAAGTCCAAATAGTATGAGGGTGATAGGAAAAAGTTTCATAGAGAAAAAGTTAAAAAGTATAAAAAATACTATACTCGAAGGGTATGAGTATAGTAAGAATTTTTAGGAAAAATACAACTAGAGTTATCGTAAAAATATGGTTGCCATATGCATCTCACTTCCCCCACTCAAGTTCTGAATAAGCCCCGTTGTAGATGCTCTCACTCTCGCTATGAGAGACCAAACAGCTTCCTCGTTTTCTTTATAGGCTGCTATAGGAGCAACTCTCATAGTTGGGTATTCTCTTTTGATATATGCCAACCCGTAGGCTAGTACCGTTTTTCAAAATCATGGGACTACTTTTTCTGAACTATACCCATTTTCATCATATACTTTTTTTGTAAACTCTGAAAAATACTTGTATCCACTTGCTGACGTAGTATCTATAATATATGCTACTGGAGAGCTCCCAAGCTCAACATTTATCTTTAGATATCCTAGCAGACTTTTATCTTCTCCTCTAAAAAAAAATTCTAGATTATGTACATCTACTCTAAAAATGTAGTTTCTTCATTGATTTACTACAACATCTACTGAAAATTCTTTCCCCTCTATGAATTCATTCATCCCATATTGTTCTAACATAGAGATAAACTTAAAAAATACTTTTGTTGGATGATAGTATTTTTTATGAAAATGTAAATATATTTTTGATAATTTATTTTATTTGTCAATTTCGTAACATAAAAAATAAACCTCTGCTTGAGAGGTTTATTTTGAAAATACAGAAATTATTGTGCTGTCGTGATATCTTCTACTCTTTTTCTTATCATTTCTCTAAGAGCTACAAGTTCATCGTACTGGTAGAAAAACTGTACTTTTTTGTCTGCAATAGTGTTTCCTGTAGGTTTTGCCTTGATAACAAAGTATGTAAATGACTCTGCGATATCTTCTGCTGTGTCAGTTGCTGCGTAGTCGCTCACAAACTTACTTTCATTTCCAGAGTATACATCTCCTTGTTGGTTTTCTGTTTTTGCTATATCGCTTTTTGTCCAAAAGTTTTTGATAAACTTTTCGAGATATGCGTTTGACTTCAAACATCCTTCCATAACAAACGTTGTACTACACTTAGCTGCAAGACGGTCTATAGCTGCGTCAGACTGAATATCTGCTGGTATATAGTCAACTTGTTGTTTTCCAAGAGTTAAGAGATGTCCAAACTCGTGAACGAGAGTGTGAATATTTTCTTTAACATCAAACTTTCCATTTGCGTCATAGAAAAGTGCCTTGTTTACAGTGATATCCCAAGTGTTTCCATCTTGTGGGTCGAGGTTTACCCCTGCGATATTTCCATCGTTTTTGTCAGTATATACAAAGTAGTCTTTGAGTTCTGCTCTATAACTTGTAGGGATAAGAGTTACAAACATATTCCATATTTTTTCATGTGATGTGTCTTTTTTTCCAGAAACAAGTGTGATAGTGTCTCCTTGTATGTTGTAGTTTGCATCATTTGGAACTTGTTGTTCTGGATCTCAGCTTTGTAAGTCTCCACCTTGAGATGCATCACTATCATCGTATTGATCATCATATTGGTCATCGTATTGGTCGTCATACTGATCGTCGTATTGATCATCGTATTGACTATCATACTGGTCATCATACCCTTCTTCATCATCAGAGTAGTCATCCCAAGATCTTCTCTCTTCATAGTCTTCATCTATGTATTCATCTCCCCAGTCTGCATGGTCATAGGAGTTATATCCCTCAAGAGGTACACACACTTGTGTTCGTGTATCAAATCTCTCGTCGTCATAACAGTCTTCTGCTGTCATAGAAAAGTCATCAACTTCTCAAAGACCATATGAGTAGTTTATGTCTTCGATAAGTTGTCCTAAAAGTGTTTCTACTCTATCAGAGTATTTCTTTTTGCTGAGAAGTCCTTCAACTGCGTCAACAAACTTTTCTGGGTCAAGTCTGCCTGCCTCAACTGCGTCCGATATCTTTTGTTCGATACGGTCAAGGATCATAAAGTCTGCATTTTGCGGGTTATAGTTTTTCGCTTGTGCAGGGAGGAGTGAACTCAAAAGTAGGAGAGTTCAAACGAGTAGTTGTTTTTTCATAGTATGAAATTATATATATAAACATCAATGAGATATCTCATTTGACGGGGCTATTATACTCAAGGTAGATGAGAGGAATATGAGAAAAAGATGATATTATTTCTCATAATACATATGTAGGAGCATAGTAGTTCCTTCTCAAATTTGGCTCGTTATAGAGAGTGTTGCTCCTATCTTTTCTGCAAGAGCTTTTGCTATAGGAAGCCCAAGTCAAAACCCTTCTTCCCCACGATCTTCTGTCACTCTGTAAAATCGCTCAAATATCTTTTTGATATGTTTTTGGTCTATTCATACTCCTTGGTCTTTTACATATATATCTACGTATGGAGAGGCTTTTTTTACTTCAATAGATACTTTTTTTCACTTTTTGTCAGTGTATTTTATAGCGTTATCCAGAAGTATAGAAAGTATTTGTGAGAGTTTTTCTTTGTCACTTTTGAGTGAAAGAGTTTTGTCACACGAAACACTGAGTGTGATACCCTTTTTATCGGCAAGAAAGGTAAACTTTTCTTCAAGTTCTGTGAGAAGTCATTTGAGTAAAAAGCGCTCTTTTTCTAGTGTATGTATATGGTCAAGTTTTGTGAGAGACAAGAGGTTGGTCGCGAGTCGGTTGAGACGGTCAACGTCACCTACTGTATGTTGCGCAAAAAGTTCGTAGTCTTGTTTGGTTGCTTTTTTGTCTCGCAGGAGTACTTCTGCTTCACTTTTTATGAGCGCGAGAGGCGTGCGTATCTCGTGAGAAACATCGGACACAAACTGTTTTTGCTTTTCTACTGCTTCCTCAAGTGGTTTTTGTGCGCGTATAGAAAAGTAGTACGCTAAAAACAGGAGGGAAAATAGTGGGAATACAAATGCTCCAAAAAGAAAGAAAAGTGACTGAATGTTGAGTGCATCTTCTATCAAGTGAATCTGTTTTTCTCCTATGTAGGTAATACTTCCTGTATCTCCATAGAGTTCTTGTATCTTTGCTGGAGTGAGTGCATAGAGTGGATCTGACGGATCTCAGACAGTTGGAAATCAGGCTTTTTCGAGTTTTGCGTCGAGGTCTTTGAAAGAAAGAGTATCCCACTCATCTTGAGTTACAACTTTGTTTACATCTTCAGGGAAAATAGTATACCAAGCATCTTCAGGGTCTCCAATAGGTTTGAGTCACGCTTGTACGAGTTTATCATCTATTTGTTTAAAAGAAAGTGTTTCCCAGTCTTGCTTGTCTATCACCTCATCTACCTGCTTTTTTTCTTGCTCACTGAGAAAGTAGGTGCTGTATCCTCTTTCATCATACCCGTTAAGATTTTCTTTTTGTGCAGCATCAAACTGACGTGTGATGTTTTTTAACAGGTCGTCTACACTCGATACTTTTTGTGAGATGACATAAAACGCTCCTCAAGAAAACAAGAGAAAGAGAAAAAATACGGGAAGGAAGTATGAAAGTAGGTCTTTCCAAGAAATAGGTTTTATCATAGTTTTGAGTTTGAAATACTATACCCAAGTCATCGCACTGTATGGATGAGTGGTTTTTCGTTTGGAAATGGTTTGTCTATCTTGTTTCTCAAGTAACGAATGTATACACTCACGACGTTTGAAAACCCGCCATAGTTTCTGTCCCAAACGTGCTCCAAGAGTCTACTCTCCGACAGTACGTGTTCTGGATGGTGGAGCATATACTCAAGGAGTCTATACTCTGTGCTTGATAGCACGATAGTTTCACCGCAGCGTTTTACCACTTTTGTCGTGTAGTCGAGTGTGAGACTATCGAGGGAAAGAGTGGTACTTGAGCCAGTAGAGCGACGGATAAGTGCGTGTATACGAGCAAGAAGTTCGTCAAAGGCAAAGGGTTTTGTGAGGTAGTCATCGGCTCACTTTTGCAGTCACAGTACTTTATCGTCGAGTTCTCACTTTGCACTGAGGATGATGACGGGAGTTTTTTTCCCAGATGTTCGGAGATATGAAAGTACTTCCACACCATTTTTTTTAGGAAGCATCATATCTAGGACTATCACGTCATACTCATTGAGGCACTTTTGTATCGCTACTTCCCCATCATTGGCTATATCTACAGAAAAGTTTTCTGACTTGAGTCATCTGGCTATGTTGTTTGCGAGGCGTACCTCGTCTTCTACGATAAGTATTTGCATAGAAGCGATTATATACAAGTTTTATGAGAAGAAAATGAGAAAATGATATTTTTACAAAAAAAGAGAAGTATATTACTTCCCTTCTGAAATATCTTCTATATCTGCTCCAAGGTTTTTGAGGTTTGCAACAAAGTCTTCGTACCCTCTTTTGATGTAGTCTATGTTGGTGATGTGCGTCTCTCCACGAGCTATGAGTCCTGCTATGACCATAGCAGCTCCAGCACGTAGGTCCCAACTCGTAACTTGTGCTCCCTTGAGTTCTGTTTTTCCTTCTATCTCTGCCTCATGTGGGTTGAGTATCCCTATATTTGCTCCGAGTTTTTCGAGTTCCACTAGCCACCCAAGACGCGACTCAAACAGTACTTCGTGTATGTATGAAGTTCCTTCTGCTTGGGTCATCATGACCACAAATGGTGACTGGAGGTCTGTAGGAAACCCTGGGAAAATATTTGTTTGAATAGAGTGAGGAACAATAGTATGTGCTCTATAGACTCTGAGTGTATCATCTTCTCGCTCTTCTACTTTTACTCCTGCTTCTCTAAACTTTTCTATGTAACTGTAGAGGTCTTTGATACGAGCGTGATGTATGTCTATGTAGTCTTTGGCACAAAGTGCGGCTATAACCATATATGTACCAGACTGTATGTAGTCTGAAACTATAGCAAAAGGAGGGAGTTCTTTGAGTTCTTCTACTCCTTCCACGATGATAGTGTGATCATAGCGAATAGAGATATCTGCTCCTGCAGTTCTGAGAAAATCAACGAGATTCATCACGTGTGGTTCGAGGGCTGCGTTTTTGATAGTAGTTACTCCTTTTCTCAAGACGTTGGCAACAAGTATGTTTTCTGTAGGAGTCACTCCAAACGCTGCGTTGAGCGTCCTATCACCTGACTGGCTTTTTCCGTGTATTTTTATGTTTCCTTCTTCATCTTGTTGTACTTTGTACCCTATATCTTGAAGTGCGTTGAGATGAGCGTCGACTGGTCTTTTTCCGAGGTTACACCCTCCTGGAGATGGTATATCTACTTCTCAAAAGTGGTGTAAAAGTGGTGCAAGCAAGAGAACACTCGCACGTATCTTTTTCATCTTTGCGTCATCAAAGTCTTTTTTTTCTATATGTGAAGTATCGAGAGTGAGTGTCGTACCTGAAAGTTCCGTATGAACTCAAAGAGACTCAAGTATTTCAAGAAACGTATGTACATCTCCTATAACTGGAACGTTGGTGAGGATGGTTTTTCACTTTACGAGGAGACTGGCTGCGAGTATAGGCAACACGGCGTTTTTACTTCCTCAGATAGTTACCTCTCCTGAGAGCTCGTTTCATCATTTTACTATAAACATAGGCAAAAAATAACAAATACGAGGAGAATATAGTAAAAAAAACAGTTTTTTCAATGAAGAGTTTTTTTTTGTGTGAAAAAGTAGGATGTAAGTAACAACTCCCCTATATCCCTCAAGCAAGGGTGACTTTCCCCGCGACAATAAACTTTGACAAAACTGCTCCTAGTCTTATTATTTGCGTGACAAATTACCCCACTAAGAAATCTACAAAATGTTTGATATACACCACTCAAAACTTGATCTCAATTTTGACAACGAAGTTATCGATAAAGTCATCAACCTCGATGCCTGACTAGACGCTTTTATCCTCATAGATTCTGAAGATAAAAAGATAGCAACTATCGCGTTTAACTCTATTCTCGATGCGCTTATCGGTCAGATAGACAAAGACGATACCTACAAACAGTTTTCTACGGCACTAGAAGCTATCAACCAAATATTTAAGACGTGGCAGAATGATGGAGAAAAAATTCATGGACTCAATATATTTATAGGAATACTTCAGAGAAAAAACCTCATATTTTCAACTTTTGGAAGACCAAGTGGATACCTCCTCAAAAGAGATGGAGACATCATGGAGATCATAGAACGTGAAGATGCTGGCAGAAAAGAGTTTAGTTTTATCTCAAATGGTGATATCAACGAAGGTGAGATGATCGTTATCGGGTCAAATCATTTGTTTGATGAACTTTCAAAAAGTGACCTGAGAGAGACTATCCTTATGGAGAGTGCTGAGAGTGTTATAAAAAACATAGAAAGTATCTTGGGTGGTGAAAATATAGACAAAAACATAGGATTTTTCGTGATGAAAAACGACTATTTTATGGCACCAAAAGAGCCTACAAGCCTCTGAAAATACTGGGATATGGCAAAACATGTGGGAATGTCGTGTCTGGATAACAAGCCTGTAAAAAAACTCGTAGCACTTGCTATGATACGGAAAGATAAATTTTCAGAACAAGGACAACTTATAAAAGCAGGAGCGTTTCTTTGAGGTATAGCTATCTCTTCGTTTCTTCTCTATAGTATTATCGCTGGTATCCTCTGAACTTCAACTGCCAGTAAAGAGGTAGAGACTTCAAGACAGTCTCTCGTACAAGCAAGAGAGTACATAAAAGTAGCCAACGAAAACCTCGCAAACCCTGACATATTTGACCTCAACATCAAAAAAGCTGAAGGGCTCGTGTATGAGATAAAAGACAAACAACTGTTTCTCAATGACATCTCAAAGATTCTTGATGATATCACGATCATCAAAAAACAATACAATGGAGTTGAGTCGTTTGAAGCAACAGACGATAAACTCATACTCAAACATACGAAAGGAAACGGAGTGATACGAGTTTTGGAAAGTAAAGGAAAACCATACATCGTGACCAAGACAAGTATCATCGGACCTATCATCCCTGGAAGTGTTCCAAAAGAAACTGTGTTTACTCAACTTGATGCAAACGATAGTTTTAAAGATGCTACGGTTGCAGGAGAGTCTATCGTTCTCACCACTCAAAATGCGAGAGTAGTAAACTTTTCTCGTAGTGGGTTTTTCCAATATGTTGATACTCTCGGACAAAAAACGTGGTCTGAGTCAGCTGATATGGATAGTTTCAACGGAAATATCTATCTGTTAGCAAAAGAACAAAACCAAATCGTAAAGCATAAAAAAGTAGGAGAAAACTATGACGCGGGTACTCCGTACCTCAAAACAGATGATGTAAAAAACATTGGGAAAGTTCTCTCTATTGGAGTTGACGGAGGTATCTATCTTCTCAAAGCTGACCTATCACTTCTCAAAGTATTTGCTTCTCCAACATACAGGATAGAAAGTATCCTCATAAACAAACTCCCAAAAAACTACTCTTTGGAAGGAACTCCAAGCAACATAAAGATAAAAACTCGTGGTGATCTTTCATACGTGTATATGCTCCTCAACAATAAAGTATGGGTATTTCAACCAAACTCTAAAGGATTTCAAGATACAAAGTCTCTTACCTATGTATGACAAATAGAAGGAAAAGACACTACTATCCGTGACTTCTTTGTATCTCACGATGGACAACTCCTCACTCTCACTGAGAAAGGACTCTTCACGCTCAAGTTTGAAGTATCGAACAATAAAATCATCGTTCGTTAGTATGGCACTTGTATACGAAACTCCCAACTTTACTCTCGAAACCAAAGAAAAACCTGAGGTAGATAGGTTGGATGGTGGCCATATGGTCATCAACCCAAAAGTACCAGTACTTGATAGAACATATCTCTCTCCTGCTCTTGTCATCGAACTTGCTCGCCTCACACAGATAGCCTGAAAAGCTATGAGTGTAGGACTCAATAACCGTGGTATAGAGCTTGGGCGTATCAACTATCAGGACAACGGAAACTGGAGACAAGAGCTCCATATACATCTCTATGGAAGAGCAAAAAACTCAAAGTATCAGAAGTTTTGAGACCCTATCATATCGGGCCATAAACCAGAGTATGAGCCTCTCAACAGTGATGATATAGATGCCATAAAAAAAGAGGTGCAACACCTCTTTTCTCTGAGTGAATATCAGGACAATATTTGGAAACTCTAGGTTCTAAACGTATTTTTTTCTATAAACGCATCCACTTCGTTTTGGAGAGCGTCTTCAATATTGAAGTTGAGCGAATAGTCTTCTACATCTTCATCTTCATCAAGTGCTTCTATCATCTTGGTTATCTTGAGTGCTTTTTCAAACTCTGTAACATCTACAAAGTTACTTGGGATAAACTCTGTTGCACTGTGATCTGGCGAAAATCACTTTTCTTCAAAAAACTTTTTCACTTTTGAAAAGTTTTCAAGTTGTGTAAACATACGGACTCTTCCCTCTTCTGTTTGTATGTCATCTACATCGGTCTCAAAAGCAAGTTCTTCGAGTTTTGCTCCATCAACACTTGATGTGTCAAAATCTAGGATTCACTTTCTATGAAATATCCATGATACACTTCCGCTTTCTCCCATACTTCCTCAAAATTTTGAGAAAATATGGCGGATATTTGCTGCTGTTCTGTTTCTGTTATCTGTAAGCACACTCACAATCACTGCTACTCCTCCAGGGGCATATCATTCATATACTATTTGAGATATTTGCTCTGCATTTACATCTTCTCCTGAACCTTTTCTTATGGCTCTTTCTATATTGTCGTTTGGGAGGTTGTCTTTTCTTGCTTTTTCTATCGCGTCATAGAGGCTCGGGTTAAGACTTGGATCT
>CAYTMN010000037.1:0-10984 GCA_964438925.1 uncultured Candidatus Peribacteria bacterium | reverse complement strand
TTCGAAATCTTGTTTCAAAAAAGTGTGTAAAACCAGTCTCTTACTTCCCTTTTTTCTCTTACAAATCCGTCATTTCCTTTTTCTAGAGAATAGAGAATATCTAAGTGTGGCTGTTTTTTGAGTATCTTTACATAGTCTTCTTGTGTATACATCAAACCTCAAATAAATACAGAATGTATTTTTGAAAAATCTAAATTTGCCTCAACATAGTTGAGAAATTCTGTGTATATCTTTTGATAATTTGGAATATCTAGGAGTGGGAGAAAACGAATCCCTACTTTCCAGTTTTTTTCAACAAGCATACGAATCGCTTTTAGACGCATATCCAAACTTGGGGTTCATATTTCGTACTTTTTCACTATCTCCTCAGGATTGAGAGAGAAAGCAATTTCTGTGTGCTTTGCAGATTGTATCTCTAAAAGTCACTGAATATTTGTAGACTTGGTACGTATTTCCATCATAGCATTTGGAAGCGTTTCAAAAAATGGAATAAACGTTTGGGTAAATCAAGTGAGAGCGTCTGTTGCAAGATTGTCTGAGTAATCTGAAGAATAAAACCATGTGGGAGATGGAGTATCTTTTATGGTTTCAAGTATTTGTTTTTTTATATCATCATAGTTTACAAAGTATACTGGGATATCGTTTTTAAATGCTCCTTTGAGATAACAATATGAGCAGTCATAGATACAATTAAGTGAATTTTTGAGAAAGTATCATTTTCCAGAAAAACCATATCCTTGTGGAGCTTCTAGTATAGCATTATTTACTGCAGCAATGATACAACTTTTCTCCGTATTGCCCGCTATATTCTTATCAAAAATATTTTTATAGTTATCTATATACACAACGTCTGCATTTTTGTAAAGCGACATTATTAGCTGTGTTTGAGGCATTTTTCGTACTTTCTTTTCTATGTAGAGTATCATATTTACACTGTTAGTTTATGTAAGTATAGTAACAGAAATTGTTTTTGAAATTTTTTTCTTATAATTGGTGCAACAAAAAAATAATCCTAAAAAAGATTTATGAAAATTTCGGCTATTCTCGTAGGTGCAGGAGTGTGACAAAGGATGTGAAACATAGACAAAACACAGATACAACTCCAAGGAAAAACTCTTCTTTTCCACTGTTTAGATACATTTCAAGCTTCTCAAAATATTGATGAAATAGTTGTAGTAGTAAAAGATGATAAAGTTGAGGAAACAAAAACACTTATTGATACTCAGTTATACTCAAAAGTTACAAAGGTTATAGCTTGATGAGCTACAAGACAAGACTCTACTCTTTGTGGACTAGAGGCTCTAGAAAATACTGATATCGTACTCGTACATGATATCGCTCGTCCTCTTGTTGATCAGTCTATTATTTCTGAAGTTATACAAGGAGCAAAAGAGTTTTGATGAGCTGTACCTGGGATAAAAGTATCTGATACTATTAAAAAATGAGCCGACTTTATAGACGCAACTATTGATAGAGATACTCTGTATAGAATCCAAACTCCTCAAGCGTTTTCATACGATCTCCTAAAAAAAGCTTTTGATAAAGCTCAAAAAGATACTTTTTTATGAACTGATGAAGCTTCTGTAGTGGAGAACTTTTGAGAAAAAATAAAAATCGTTCCTGGAAAAAACAAAAATCTCAAAATAACATATAAGGAGGATATCGCACTCGCAAAAAGCTTTTTGGTGGACCCATCAAAGAGAATTTCTATAAAATCCTATGTAAAAATAAACCTCTCTCTACAGGTTTGAAAAAAGCTTGAAAACTGGTACCATGAGATTAGCTCTTTATTTCAAGCTGTAAATCTCTATGATTTGATAGATGTAACACGAACTGATACATGATGTTCTCTGATATGAAGTATCATATGTGAAAATGAAGCCAACCTCCTTTCAAAAGCTCATAGACTCATGGAAGCGTATACAAAAAAGAAACTTATGTGCCAAGTTCATCTCATAAAGGCATGCCCTATAAGTGCTGGACTTTGAGGAGGATCAAGTAATGCTGGAGCGTTTATGGTGGCATTGAACGAACTTTTTGATCTCGGGCTCACAAAAAAAGAACTCTGTGAACTTGGACTTCAAGTTTGAGCTGATGTTCCGTTTTTCATCACCAACTACCCTACAGCGCTTGTCGAGTGAATCGGAGATAAAATAACTCCAAGTAACCAAAAACCTATGCCTTTTTATGTGCTTGCTCGTCCACACAAAAGAATCAATACTGGAGTCATCTTTCAAAAGTTTGATGAAACTGGAAAAAGCTTTTATGAAATCACGAGTGAGATATGTCCTGCGGTAAAAGATATGTGTGAATACTTTGCAACACTTACTCCTGTATATGGTATGTCTGGAACTGGTCCAACATGTTTCGCTTGATTTAAAACGAGTTTAGAGGCACAAAAAGCGATTGAAAATTATGGTGTTGAAAAGTTTAACGGTGACTGGTTTATCGTTGAACCTACTACCTCTACTTATGAAGTACTCTAAAATATGCCAAAAAAAAAGTATTATGTCGTTTGGAAGTGAAAAAAAACTTGAGTATTTGAAACTTGGGAGGATTGTAAACTCCAAGTAGATGGTGTAAAAGATGCTGTATATAAGTCATTTTCTACAAAAGAAATAGCGCTCAAAGCATATGCTCAAGGACCTGAAGACTATATAGGAAAAGATGCTAAGAATGAGACTTCACTTACTTCAGAACAGAAAAAAAAGTATGGTTCTCCTCTTGAAAAGAGTATCTGTGTTGATGCTGCTTGGAACACTGCAACTGGAGATATGGAATATAAAGGAATTGATTTTCAAACAAAAAAAGAACTCTTCCATGTATGACCTCTTGAGGATGGAACAAATAATATATGAGAGTTTCTCGCTATAGTACATGCTCTTTCATACTGTCAGAAAAAATGAATCAATACTCCCATCTACTCAGATAGTAGAAATGCAATCCTCTGGGTACAAAAAAAAGACGTACGAACAAAACTCGAAAAAACAGAAAAAAACAAAGAGGTATTTGACCTTATCTTAAGGGCTCTTATTTGGCTTGAAAAAAATACATACACCAACCCTATACTCAAGTGGGAAACAAAGGCTTGGTGAGAAAATCCTGCGGACTTTGGAAGAAAATAAAATACACGTGCGTTTGTATAAGATATCGCGTAACGAAAAGTAGTATGCTCGCAAGTTGTACCATACAGTGAGAAGTCTATATGTGGAAAGCTGAAGACCCAAAAAGTTGGTTTTTTGTACAAATAGATGAGAAAAACTCCCAGATGATACGCTCACTCCATCCAAAAAAAGTTTGACGGTGATATATTCCGGTTATGGCTACTATATGAGAGACTCAGTGGAAAACTACTATTTTTCCTTGAAAAAATTGAGTATACCTACTTGCCATAAAGGCAGATGTGAGAAAAAAAGAACATATTTCACACTGAACAAAAATACAAGCACAAATCGATATCCTCTAAAAAAATTTGGAGAATATGAAAAAATGTTTACTCTTTTTTATATCAACTCAATATGAAAAAATACGCTCTTTGAATATGTTTGTTACTTCTCACCTCTTGTTCACAAATAACTGGTATTTTTTCTGGATCTAAAACTCCTGAAGTTACTCTCACAGGAAGTACTGGAAGCGTAACTCAAACGGGGAGTACCTGAGCTCTTGTAAAGACTATAGAAGAAAGTATACAAGAACTTACAAAAACTGGAACGCTCTCAAATACTGGAACAACTCAAAAAGCTCTTACTGGTACTTTGGAAATACCAAACACACAAAGTGGCACAACTTTGGCTCAAACTGGGACAGTACAAGTAGAACAAAAGACTGCAACGTGAACTGTGGTTACTCCATCAGAAACAGTAGCAAATTTTCCCGGAAAATGAAAACTCCAAGCTCTTGTATTTTATACCGTTGAACAAAAAACAAAAGGTTTCTGGGATAAAAAAATAGAGATATCAAAAGTGCACACTTCCTCAAATGCAGCTATTTGAAGTTGGGGGACTGAAGAAACTCACTGGTCATGGATAGCATGGAAAGATGAAAATGCCGCTTGGAAAGTACTGCTTGATAATGATGGATACAACTGTAAAGAACTTGAAAATATCCCTCAAGAACTCAAAGACTTTTTCAAAGCTGAAATCACTATAAATGGAAAGGACTTTTGTTTTAACTAAAATTTATAGATTTTTATTTGCAAATAATGCTTTTTTCAATGAAATAAAGCATTATTTTTTTCTTTTTATTTTTGATACCCAATATACAATCGCCTTCAACAAACGAAGTACAAACGATTTGTTCCAATATAAACTTTCAACTCCCAGTTGAAGAGTTTCGTAGACATATAGAGCTTTTGAAAAAACAGGTACAAAGTATAGGTATGTACTATCTTTTAGAAACTCTTTCTTTGAGAACTCATTGTATTGCCAGTAACACTGCATATGAAGTATGAGCGATTCTTTCACTGAAAAATGGAAATATCTATATGGGGTACAGTAGAAAAACATGACCAAAAGAACATGCTGAGGAAGAGGTATTTTCTGAAGCACTCAGACAAGGTGAAACTATGGAAACAATATCTTGAGCTACACTTTACTCTTCTCTTGAACCTTGTAACCCCCGAGCAACCGATGGAAAAATAGCTTGTGCACTTTTATCTGTAAAATACGATATAGAAAGAGTTGTTATTGCCGATAGAGAAGATGCAACTTTAGTAGAAAAATGTTTGTGAGTATCACACTTACTGGAACATGGAATCATTGTAGATTATTATCCTATTGCTCAAGGAATACACTCAAAATGAAAAATAAAAAAATAAAAAAATCTCGCGCCTTCGTTGCGAGATTTTTTGGCCTGTTATGGTTTATAACTTGTGGCCGTTATATATAACGATGTCTTTTTAAAAAAGAGACACTATTTTTTTACTTTCTTTTTTGTTGGTTTTGCTACTGGTTTTTTTACTGCTTTTTTTGGCTCAGCTTTTTTTACTACAGGAGCTTTTACAGATTTTTTTGCTGGGAGAGTTACTTTTGGGGCAGCTAACTTTTTAGCAGATGTCTTTTTGATAGGTACTACCTTTTTTACTTGTTTTTCTTTAGTTGATGTCGTATCACATACTACAAGCAGTACGGTAGTGGCAACCAAAAGAATCATCAAGGTAAAGAGAGGATTTTCCTCTACTTCTCAAAGTCAAAAAAATAGTGCACACCCCCAAAGTAAAAGAGTTGCCCATCATTGCCAAGATATAGGAGTCCATCAAAAGCTTTCTTCCTTTTTTTTGAACCAATACGTGGTTTTCATGAGTATGATAGATATAGAATAGTGAGTATATTGTAATAAAGAATAGTACTTAATCAAAAAAAAATCTCTTCTGCGCAATCGAAGAGATTTTGTGGGCTTATTTGTTTTTATTTTCAAGCCATATATACATACGACTTGGGGACAAAAAAGGGACAATTTTTATGCTGCATCAGTGGTACAAGTAGCTTCGAGAGTATCTCCTCTATACATACTTACTTCATCATTTTTAAACCAAAACATCACAGCATCTTGAGTCTCAGTGTCCTTTCCTACAAACTTTTCGCCACTTGCAGATATCTCTCTTTTAGCTACATAGTTTGGGAGCATAAACTGTCCATCACTTACATGTATTTCATCTTTTTCTACTACAAATGCCATATCATCAACTATATAGTCTTTTCTAAAAACAGTGAGTGTTTTTCCTGAGTCACACGTGTAAGAAAGTTGGTTTAAACTTGCAAGTCTTTCTGAGAGTTTTTTTGCCCAGATTTGCATCTCAAACTTGAGAAGTGTGAGTCTCTTGTAGTACATATCTGCCTTATATGGAAGACCTATATCTTGTGGATACTTGAGGAGAAAATCACCTATCTTTTTTTCAAGTCTTGAGATAACTTTTTGGTTCACCACTACTCTATCTTCTGGAGAGTATACCATAACTTTATCTTGGTACTTTTGAAATACTCTCGCTACTACATAGTTTTGAACTGGAGTAAGTTGAGACTGGATAGTCGTGTAGAAGTTTTGGTCATTGTCACTCAAACCTTGCTCCCAAACACGAAGACAACTTTGTTGTGCCTCGTTCCAACTATACCCTGCTGAACCGATACAACCATGTACGTCAGCGTCTCCACCAACGATAGGTCCACCAGTCATAAACATGATATCTTCATTGTATTCTTTACATGACCATACTTCTTTCTGCATATTTCCTGTTTCGTCTACACAAGCCATAAGTGTACTTGCTCCCAGCTGTCCATCTTGGATAGATATAGTATTACAACCATCAGTTGCCGTTTTACACATAGATCCTTCTGCCGCTAAAAACGCTTCAGCATTGTCATAGGTTGCCGTAGGTTGCATGATAGCAAATGATGCAGAAGTCATGCTCCATAAAATAAGTGAAACACTCAGAAGTAAAAATTTTTTCATATAGAATTATTATAAAAGTAAACTTCATATACCTATACGTATTCAGACTACAAAAAGTGACAAAAAACACAACTTGTTTTGTATAAAAGATATTTCCATTTACAATATGGGAACTTAGAAACTATGAATACGATTTTTGCCTTTTTTAAGAAATACGACTTCATTATCCACCAGTTGTTTAATGCAACGGTGTTTTTAAAAGCCTTGGCGTGAATCTTGGAGCTTCTCACAACTTTTTTTCTGCTTCTATTGCCTCTCAACTTTCTCAACCATCATCTCCCAAAGATGATAGTAGAGTCGAGCTCACCTTGGGTGTTTCACCACATCACCTGACAACTCCATCACTTTTTAGTTTCTGTGCGACCAGATACACAGTTTTTTATCATCGCCTATATAGCGATATACGGTATATCAAATATTTGCCTTGCTGCGGCTCTCGTTTCAAACAGTAGAACTGCATATAAAGTCTCGATATATCTGCTTATTGCATTTGTGTTTTATATGATTTTTCGTCTTTTTCAAACGCATTCCCTCGTCCTATTTATTTTTTTACTGTGGGATATTTTTTGTGTATTTCTGGTTTGGTATGAGTATCAGAAATTTTTACAAAACTATACAGGTCGTTCTTTTTTTAGAAAATGGTTATGGAAAGAGTAGGTATTTTTGGATGAGCGTTCAACCCTCCAACTCTATGACATCGTAGAGTGATAGAAGAAGTACTTGATAAAAATATAGTGACCAAAATCATCATCTGTCCAGATGGAAAAAGAGATGATAAACACTACGGTATATCTGAAAGTCATAGGAGAGGAATGATTGTACTTTTTTATGAAAATCTCAAAAAAGACTGACTCAATGTAGAGATTGATATGCATTTTTTTGATGCGCCAACAACTCATTTTACAACTACGTTTGAAGTAAACGCATACTTTGAGAAACTCTTATGACACGCTCCGTTTCATATATTTTGAAGTGACATCATCAAAGGAATTCATACTTGGTCTGGGAATCCTAAAAGATTTATAGAAACCAAACTTAAAAAGATATTTATTACAAGAAAATGATTTGCTCTAGAGTGAATCGAAAACATGAAAGAGTACGAAGTAGTAGAAATAGAAAGTCTTGAAATCTCAAGCACTCAGGTAAGAAAACTCATACACCATAACGAAAAATATACGCAGCTTTTAGAGAAAAATATTGCTACATATATAGAAAAACATCGACTCTACGCTGACTAAAAAAATGTTGCTGCTATCAGTCCAATCATTCAAAGTATGAGGCCTATGAGTGCTCCTGTTGTGGGAGGTTCATGAAATATGAGCCATGTGATCGCAGGTTCCATAACGATGATAGAAGCAATAGATGCGACTCATATAATCCATATGTTTTTTACTGCGTGGATTCAGAGCATATACCCCGCTATGAGGAGTGCTCCTCAGACGGTAATAAGTGCAAATGCTTTCAGAAAAATAGGAAGCATCGCTGAGTTTCCCACTGCATGGTCTTTTGCTGCAACTACTTCAGCGTATATAGAAAATGTTTCTCCAGCAAAAATAGCTACTATTGCACAAATCTTTAAAAAAAGTGGTGTCATAAAAAAAAGTTATTTCCAAATATCATACCAAACTCCTACGTAGTGTACTACTACATAGAGAAAAAACATATACCCTGCGACTCAAACTATGAGAGAAACAAGAAGTGTGTTGATGATCTCGTTTCTACGTCTTTTTGCTGCATCTAGTGTACAGACTCATTTTTTACGAAAGTAGAGTACGAGAGTTGTGAGTAACAGTATGAGACCAACAGCACGAAAATACCACTTGTAGTCACCATAAAATGTATCTGCAAGTCATGAGGCAAAGCTCACTGTTGAAAGCCCAAGCATCACAAGTATAAGTGGAGATAAACAACAAAGTGAAGCAAAGAGTACAGGAATCCCTGTAATTTTTAATATATCTTTTATGTAAGACATGGTATAAAAGTTAGCAATAAAATAAGTATATAGAACTCTTTTGATTGTAAAAAAGAAAATTTTCGTATTATAGTAACGCAAAAAGAAAAATCCTTTTTCGCAAATCAAACTGTACTCAGGTAATCTTAAGAAAACATTAAATTACGTGTATTACGACTTTTTACCTCATTTAGAGCAAAATTAATACCCATATGGAACTGCAGAAAATTAGAAACTTTTGTATCATTGCCCACATAGACCATGGGAAATCTACCCTTGCCGATAGACTCCTGGAGATAACTGGAACGCTTGAAAAGCGTGAAATGAAACACGAGCAAATGCTCGATAGTATGGATCTAGAAAGAGAAAGAGGGATAACCATAAAACTCCAACCTGTTCGTATGAACTGGAAAGGATATGAACTCAATATCATCGATACTCCAGGGCACGTAGATTTTCAGTACGAAGTATCTCGTAGTTTGGCTTCTGTAGAGTGAGCAATACTTGTAGTTGACGCTACTCAGTGAATCGAAGCACAAACACTTTCAAACGTATATATGGCGATAGAAAATGATCTCGATATCATCCCTATCATCAACAAAATAGACCTCCCAGCTGCTGATGTAGAAAAAGTCGCTCACGAGATAATACAACTTCTTGGATGTAGTCGTGAAGATATCATCCCCATATCTGCAAAAACAGGTATGAATGTAGAAGCGGTACTAGACGCAGTACTTGGAAGAATAAAAGCTCCAAAGACGTTTCAACTTGCTCAAACAAATATAGAAAAACAAGAACTCAAAGCGCTCGTGTTTGATAGTGTGTATGATACCTATCGTGGAGTTGTGAGTTATGTAAAAATATTTTCTTGAGAGATAAAAAAAGGAGATGACCTCTACTTTATCAACTCAGGGAAAAAGATAGAAGCACTTGAAGTTGGGTATTTTAACCCAAAGTATTGTTCTGCTCCAAAAGTAGATAATGGTTCGATAGGATACGTAGTTACAGGACTCAAATCGATACGTGATGCTCAAGTATGAGACACTATTTGGAAACCTGAAATGGTAGAATGACCGAAAGAAAAAGTAGAAAATGCAAAAGCGATAGATGGGTTTAAAAAAGTAACTCCGTTTATCTTTGCCTGAGTGTTTCCTATAGATGCTGACGACTATCCACAGTTTGTTGATAGTATGGGGAAACTCATGCTCAACGATAGTGCCGTAACTATGGAACCAGAAGTATCACCAGCGCTTGGACACGGATACCGTTGTGGTTTCTTAGGGCTACTGCATCTCGACATAGTAAAAGAAAGACTTTCAAGACAATTCAACATGGAAGTTATTATCACTTCTCCACAAGTAACGTACAGAATGCTGATGAATGGAGATAAATCTCAAGAGTTTTCAAAACTTCACACAGATGTGATACAAAAGTGAGATAAAACATTTACGTATGTATATATTTCCAATCCTGAAGATCTGCCAAAAAGAGAGTTGTTTTTACACATAGAAGAGCCTATCTCAAAGATAGAAATCATCACTCCAAAAGAGTATATAGGAGCACTTATGCAGCTGTGTCAGGAACGTAGATGAGTGTTTGTAAACCAAAACTTTATGGACGAAACTCGTGCGGTTATAGTATACGAGTTACCTATGGCTGAGCTCATAGGAGACTTTTACGATGAAATAAAAAGTCTATCGAGCGGATACGCTTCTCTCAACTATGAGTTTCTCAAATACAAAGAAGATGACCTAGTAAAACTGGATATACTTATAGCGTGAGAACTCGTAGAAGCACTTTCTCAACTCTGTCACAGAACTCTTGCAAATAACGTAGGAGGAAAGATATGTCGTAAACTCAAAGAAGTAGTACCAAAGGCACTTTTTGCCATAGCTCTACAAGCAGCAGTCGGAGGAAAAGTGGTAGCTCGTGAGGACCTCTCTGCGATGCGTAAAGACGTAACAGCGAAGCTCTACGGGTGAGATATTTCTCGTAAGAGAAAACTCCTCGATAAGCAAAAAGAAGGTAAGAAAAAGATGAAGAAGTTTGGAAAGGTTGATCTGCCTTGAGAGGTGTTTATTGGATTGTTGAAGAAGTAGGAGAATAAGAGATATTTTTAGTTAAAAAGTAAAGGAGAAAAAACAACACACAAAGAGTAGTAAAAAAATTGTTTTAAAAAAATCATCATTACAATACTTTAAAGTACCACCTAAAAAAACAAAAATGTTTTTTGGAATCTTGTCCTCAATCTTGTATTCACTGTGCGACATCTACTACAAAAAAGCTCTCCTTATATCAAAAAAATATATCACTGATAGTTTTTATCAGTTCATTGGGTATTTTTTCCTCACCATTGTTTTGTTTATATGTGTACTAGGGATAGAGCAACATGTACAAACTATGAGTTTTTTTGTATTTGGTATCTTGTTTGTAAATAGTATCCTCAATGTTTTGTGTGAATACTTGGAACAATATGCTTTTAGAGGTGAAAAGATAAGCGTTCTCACTCCATACGGAGAGTTTGAAACTATATTTGCTACGGTTTTGGGATTTATATTTTTTTCCAACAACTCTACCCTCACGTTT
>CAYTMN010000036.1:0-11299 GCA_964438925.1 uncultured Candidatus Peribacteria bacterium | reverse complement strand
ACTCTCAACGACTGTTATCGAAAATGGAATAGACTTTTCAAATGTAAATACTATTTTTATCAATGAATGTCAAAGTTTTGGGATATCGCAAATCCATCAACTTCGTGGTCGAGTTGGTCGCTCAGATAGACAATGATATTGTTTTCTGCTCTATCGTAAAGATCATTTAGAGGCAGAAGCCGCAAAGCGTATCCAAACGATAGTCGACTATAGTTATCTTGGAGCAGGATTTGAGCTTGCGATGAAAGACTTAGAGATACGATGAGGATGAGATATATTATGAGTCAAACAAAGTGGACAAGCACAAGAAATAGGGATTTCTCTCTTTTTGAAAATGCTGGAAGAAAAAATAGAAGATCTCAAAAATAATCGCAGCTAAGAAGATAGTATGACGAGTCAGGACTCAAATCGAGTCCGGACTCAAGTAGAGCTAGGGATTACTGCATGAATTCCAGATACTTTTTTCCTTTCTGAAACTGATAAACTCCACTTTTACCGAGAGATAGAGATGATAGAAGATTTAGAGGATTTACAATATCTTAAAAATAGTTTTTTTGAAAATACGATTGACACCATTCCAGAACAGACTGAAAACTTATTTTTCCTTTTAGAAGCTCATATACTTGCTCGAAACTATCATATTTCACATATTTCACGGCTTGGAGTAAACTATCAAATTGAGTTTCAATGATCTAATATAGATACCTTAAAAGACTTTCTTCGTCTCGATAGTGAAGTAAAGTTTCAAGTCGTTGATATCTCAAAACTACGAAGTCCAACAAAACTTTTTGCAAATGATAAAATCTTCTTAAAATATCTCTTGCAGATTTTACAAGGTACATCCAATGGTTTAAAAAAGATAAAACTTGTTTCAAAAAAGCGATAATATTTTTTAACTTTTCATACATGAAAAAAATAAGTGTTTTGCTTGCGCTCTTTGTGCTTGCAGGACTTGCAAGCTGTGGAGAAAAAACTTCTCCAACAAGCATCCAAAGTAACTCTGGTGCTTCTTTAGAAACTAACTCTGGTACAAATATGGCTGAACTCACTGGAAGTGTTGTAATAGACACAAATCACGAACTCGCAGGAAAAACTCTTACTTTTGAAGTAGAAATGATGAAGATTACAAAAGGAGGATCAGGAACCACTGCAGATGCAGTAGAAAATGGTGATAGCGTGGAAGTAAACTATAAAGGAACGCTCGAAGATGGATCTACTTTTGATAGCTCATACGATCGAGGGCAAACTCTTCCCTTTACTGTTGGTATAGGTCAAATGATTTCTGGTTTTGATAAAGGAGTCGTTGGTATGAAAGTAGGAGAGAAAAAGACTCTTGTACTTGCTCCAGTTGATGCGTACGGAGAATATGATGAATCTCGAAAAGAAACAGTAACAAAACAAGAGCTTTCAAGCTTTGTTGCTGCTGGATATAAACTTGAAGTTGGAGAATCTCTCCCAACTCAATATGGAAACTTTAAGATAGTAGAAGTTCTTCCATAAGCTTTCTTTCTACATAACATAATATAAAAAGAGCTCCTTCTTACAAGAAAGAGCTCTTTTTTAGTATTCAAGTTCTGTCAGTATCATATCTTGATACTGCTCAAGTTTTTGTTTTGAACTGAGTTGATGATAACTTGTCCAAGGATATTGATCTATTTCAGAAACTAATTCATGCTTCAAAGGATTAAAGTTTACGTACGCGATACATTGAGCAAGATAGGTTTCATCATCAATATGCTTTGCATGAAATCTCCCTTCAAAAACAGGCTTCTTCTTTGCACTGAGACCGGTCTCATACTTTCTTTTGAAGTACATCGCATAAGTAACCTGAATTCTCCTCATAAAGTCAGACATTTTGAGACCGGTCTCAAGATTATGAACTACAAAGTGGAAATGATTAGGAAGAAAGCAATATGAGCATATTTTTATTTCGGGAAAGAGTTTTTGTGCATATATGACAGTATCATAAAACTTTTTGTAATCAGTATCATGAAAAAAGAGAGTTTGTTTTTCAAATCCTCTATTATAAATATGATAATAGCTATTCTCTTGAAATTCAAATCTTGCATTTCCCATTTTGAGACCGGTCTAAGAAATAATATATACGGATTATATTCACTCTGCTCTGTTTTGCAAGAAAAATGAGACCGGTCTCAAAATAAACACAAAAAAACACCTCTTCTTGCGAAGAGGTGTTTTTCGTCCAAATTAAACTGTTGTACGTAATTCGTGAGAATTATTTCACTTCAGTAATAGGGAATGAACCAACATTTTCAAAGTTAACAGTGTTTGTACCTCCATTGAATGTCATACTGTTAAGTATAAGTGTCCAATCTTGAGTACCAGCACCTGCAGCTAGTGCACCTTCAACTACTACAATATATGTATTAGTAGAACCTACATCATCTGTAGCATTACCAATAACACTTATTGCTCCAGTTGGAGTACCAAGAGCACTTTCAGCAACTTTGTTTCCAAGTGAAATAGAATCTTTGTACACTACTAATTTAGCACCAGTAATATCATAGTTACCAAATCAGTTTTGGAAAGTAAGTGTTTGAAGTGTAGAAGCACTTTTTCCTTGACCTGTTACAGTAAATCTAAGAGCAGAAGCAGCTAAAGTTTTAGATGTGTTTGCAGCTTTTGCAACAAGAATAGAGCTATCAGCAACAGTATGAGAAAGAGAAGCTATGTTAGCACCAGCAAATACAAGAGTAGAACCGTTAGATGGTCTAAACGTAGAAGTTGTACTAATGTTGCAGTAACTCCTGCTACATTTGTATTTGTATTAGCATCAGCAACAAGGAAATAAGTTTTCGTAATGTCGCTTGCGATAGAATCTGTTGTAGTGATGTTTGTAAATTCTACAACACCAGCAGTAACAGTAGAAGCACCTTCAGCAACAGCATTTCCTAATTCATCAACTACTCGGTAGTTAGAAAGAGCGTTAAGGTTTGTACCTGTAAATCTCAAATCTCGTACTTTTATAGTGTCAAATTGTGATTTGATTCTAAATCCAAGAAGTTTTTGTGCTTGAGCACCTGCAAGGATAAGAGTAGCTTTAGGATTAGCATCACTTGTTTGAAGTGTTCCAACTGGGTTAGCTACCGTAAATGTAGCAGAGTTAGGTCCAGTAATAGCACCAAGGTTCACAGAAGTAAGTGAATCTACAGCGTCAATACTTGCAAGATTAACTGTTAAATTTCCAGAAGTAAATGCGTCAGCAAGATCAACTACTACTTCAAGAGTAACAGGAGTGCTTGTAGCAATAGTCTTAGTAACACTGTTAAATGATACAGTAGGACCAGTTACAGTTTTAGTTTGAGCCGCAACTCCATCAACGTAGAGAGTAGCAAAAACGTTATTTAATTGAAGAGTACCAGGACCAGCATTAACTACGTTGAATACTGGATTAGAAATAGAAACAGAGTTTCCTTGAGTAACGTTAAGTTTAACACCATAAAGTTTAACACTCTTTCCTCCAGTAGCAATAGTTGTATTTCCAAGACCGTCAACTCGAGTAACACTCATAGCTGTAGAGTCAACTGAAACAGTTACAGCAGAGATAGACCCTACTGAAGAACTTACAGTATTTTGGTTAGATACATATTCTTTTTTAGTGAAAGTAGAAAGTCTGATATCATCGAATTTTGCAGTTCCAGTTGGAGCTGTATCTCGAAGTTTAGCATAGATTTCAACATCAGCAGTACCATTTACAGTAGCAAGACCAAGGAATTCAGCAAGTCCGTTTCCGTTTTCAGCCGTCCAAGTCATTACTGAACTACCAATCTTAAGATACACAGTATCAAAAGTTTGAGAGAAAGTTCCAGCAGAAAGAGTAAGAGCGATATTTGGATCTTCTAGAGTAATAGCTGATTTAGAAGTAATAGTACCCTTAAGAAGAGTTACATTATTCGTTCCTTTTGCAGCATTAGCAGAAAGAGATACAGAAGGATCTCGAGCAAATACAACATCAGCACCAGTTACATTGTAAGTAGCAAGGTCATTAGATGCTCTTGTTACTGTAGATCGGAACCCGTTAAGAACTTCAACTGCATTAAGATCAGTATCATTTCTTAAAGAGAATTGGAATGAATCAGTAGTATTATCTACTGTATCAACATTAGCTCGTATATAGTACGTAGCAGTAGATCCATCTTTCACAACATCGTTGAGAACGAATGTTACATCTCGACCGTTAGAAGTAACTTCTGTTGAAACTTTCACTCCATTTCTTTCGATTTGAAGGTTAGAAAGATTAGAAACATCTCCGTTACCACTTTGTCGAAGTGTAATATTTTGGAAGTTTACATCTCGTGTTTCAGATGATGCGTCGTTATTAGCAACAGTAAATCGTCCAAGTTCAATAAGATCAGATGATTGGTTGTATGAAGCACCAGTAACGATAGGAGTAAATGTTACAGGAGCAACAGTATAGCTAGCAGTTCGAAGAGTATTCGTTGTGAAGCTTCCCATTACACTTGAAGCTGAGCTAGAAGAAATCATACCTTTAAATTGGTAATCATTTCCAGAAGTCAAAGAAGCAAGTGATACATACATATCAAGAGTTTCAGTTTCACCAGCTTGTACTACAAATGCTGGAGCAAAAGAAACAACAGCTGTTCTATCAGAAGAGAAAGCAGCTTTTCCTGAAAGTCGTTTACCATTTATTTCAAACCATACTCGAGTAGAGCTGTCTACTTGAGCAAGCCCAAGAGAAGAAACGTCGATAGTATTTACTGAAATATCAGTATCACCAGCAGTAAGATCAACTTTTGCAAATCGGATAGTACCAGTGTTAGGAATTTGAGTTCCAGCAGCAGCACTCATAGGATTAAGTGAAATGTCGATAGCACCACCAGTTACAACTGGAGGAGTAACAACACCTGTACCAGTAGTACCAGTTCCTGTTTCTTCACATGTACCAAGAATAGCACAAAGAAGATCATCAGTACCAGCAACATCTCCAGCATCAACTGCGTTAGCAGCCCAGATGAAGAATTGTCCTCGAGTTACAGCAGCATCATAGTCAGAGAAAGCAGCATCAGCTACTCCCATTTCTACAGCAGCTTCAACGTAACCAGCTCTCCAGTCAGCGTTGTCATTTCTATCAAGATCTCGACCTTGAAATACCATTTTTAGAGCTTCAATCTTAGAAAGAAGTCTGTCTGGACCAAAAGTAGCGTTTCCTGCAACCATTCCGTTAGCAAGAGCTGTTTCAGCATATTTACATGCCCAATCAGTGCTCTTTAAGTCAGAAAATTTCCCTGCACAGTTATCAACAACTGCAACAGATGAAAGATTCATCATAACTTTAACACCTTCTTTTCTTGGAAGATTGTCACCGAGTCGGTAATCAGCTGGATTAGCTGATTGGTCAACGATAACTCCAAGAGTCGAAAGCGTATTTGCTGCTTCAAGCGAAGTGAAAGCAGCTGAAACTCCAGCGATAGGGCTTACTACAGAAAAAACTATAGCAAAAGCCGCAACAGCAGAAGTAACTTTTTTAGCAAAAGTACTCATAGTGTATACGAGTTACAAAATAAAAACATTGAAACCCACAATGAACGGTTAAAGCCTTAACCCATAGTCGTTATGCGCACAACTAGGGAGGAAAATATTTTTCTTAACTTTTAAGAAAACGACTTTCCCCCAGAGTAATACACATAGACGTATCTATAGTTTATACTTTCTGAAATACTTTGAAATTTCGGTTCATGTTAATGACCAATATATAACGCGAAGTATCTTAAGCTATTTTTGAAAGGATGCAAGTTCCTGTAGCTGTTTTTCACTCATTCTTCACATAAAAAATAAAAGAGTATAAGCAACTCATTGCCAATACTCTTTTATTTTTCCTTCTTCTATGATTGTGATATCGTATCTGAAAGTCCCATAATAGGTTGCATGATAGCGATTGCTATAAATCAAACGACCACTGCAAGAAATACGATAATGAATGGTTCAAGGAGTTTATTGATAGTTGCTGACATATTATCAACCTGTTCATCATAAAACTCTGCGACTTTGATAATAGTGACGTCGAGTTTTGCTGATTGTTCTCCTACTTGTATCATTTGTACCATAATATCTGGAAACAATGCATCTCCTTCAAGAGATTCCCATATCTTCATTCATTGTCGTACATCCTCTAAAAGCAAAAGTATTCTCTGTCTATACACTTCGTTTCCTACTGCATCGGCAACAATCTTGAGTGCTTCAACAATTGATACTCCAGAACCCATAAGTCCTGCAAAAACACGAGAAAATTTTGAAAGTGCTACTTTTTGTACTATCGTTCCAAATACAGGAACTTTAATAATATTTTTATCCCAATTATACTTTCAAGCAGGTGTTTTCTTATAAAATGATATACTGAAAAATACAATTGTTAAAAAAATGATGATGAGATACCAGTAATTGGTAAAAATACTCGAAACTCCAACTAAGAATTGTGTTGTAGGAGGAAGCTTAGAAACATCATCAAATATTTCCAAAAGTTTTGGAACTACCATCGTCATCATAACAACGATAACTCCAGCTACTACAAGCATAATCATTGATGGATAGATAAGAGCGGATTTTAACTTTCAAGATATTGAAGCTACTTTTTCTACTTGGTCTGCCAAAGAAACCATAACTTCATTGAGTTTTCATGTTTTTTCCCCTGAACGAATAACCCCAACCTCTGCCTCTAAGAATGAATTTGGATACATATCCATACATTCAGAGAGATTTTTTCATTCTTGTAAGCCTATCATCATCTCTCAGAGCATCTTCTTAAACATAGGATTTTTTTCTTGTTTTTCCAATACAGCTACTCATTTTACGAGTGACATACCTGCATTCAGCATGGTTGCCATAAGTCGATAAAATATAATCTTATCCTTGGTCTTTATTTTTTTAAATGATCCTATAAAATCATTTAATTGTTTCATAAAGTCTTTCTTTCTGACAATATTTGAATTGAGTATATCGGCATCAGAAAACTGATTTTCTTCATCTGCGAGAATAATAATATCTTCCATAGGGTATAATTAATGAATTAATTGTTTTCGTTTTGTGTTTTCGATGCCTTGTATACTTCTTCCAGTGTCGTATATCATTGGAGTGCTTTCATAATTCCATCTTGCTCCAAAGAAATCATTCCATCTGCAATTGCCTGTCTGTTGATATTAAAAGCGGAGTCTCATCGCAATATCATATCCTTTACACCCGGAGTAATCTCAAGCATCTCGTATAATCATACTCGTCCTTTATATCAGCTATTATCACATTTATCACATCATACTGCTTTATAAAATATAGGATTTTTGAGAAGCTCAGCTCATAATCGTGACATAAGCTCGTCTTTTGGAGTAACATTGAGAGAGTATTTAATGTTTTTGAGTGTTATTGGATCAATATCAGACAAAGGCATCTTTTCTCGACAATGTGGACATATTTTTTTTATCAATCTTTGGGCAATAACGATATTGAGAGAAGCAGGAATAAGGAATGGTTGTACTCCCATATTCAAGATACGTGTAATAGTTTCTGAAGCATTATTTGTATGTATAGTCGACAAGACAAGATGTCATGTCAAAGATGCTTCAACAGCGATATCTACGGTCTCTTTATCACGCATCTCTCACACCATAATGATATCAGGATCTTGTCGAAGAGCTGTCCTTAATCATGTTGCAAATGTATATCAAATTCCCGGTTTTACCTGACTTTGACTAATCCCATCTACTTGATTTTCAACTGGATCTTCTAAGGTCATGATATTTATATCTGGCTTATTGAGAAGCGTAAGTATAGAGTATAAAGTTGTAGACTTTCCAGAACCTGTTGGTCCACTTGTCAGAATAATTCCATTCGGAAGCATAATAGATTTATTCAAGAGTGTGAGGTTTCTTCACTCGATTCCAAGAGTATGAAGTTGTGGTATCTTTTTAGACTTGTCTACAATACGCATTACTATCTTCTCTCCATGCACAGTAGGAAGACTAGAAACTCGAAGATCAAGAGGTTTTCCATCAATTGTTTGACTTATACGTCCATCTTGTGGAATTCTCGATTCGTCAATCTTTAACTCTGAAAGTATTTTAAAACGTGCTACAACTCCTGAGTGTAAAAAAGATTGATACTCAAGTATCTCTCGGAGCTCACCATCAACTCGATATCGAAGTCTTACATAAGAACTCAGTGGTTCAACATGGATATCAGAAGCATCCCCAAGTACTGCAGCCAATATAATAACGTCACATATTCTTTGAATATTGTCCCCTTTATAGACAAGATTTTTTAATTCTTCTAAACTTGAAGTATAATCCATAATTAGTTCGTTTCTGGATGTAAAATATTTTTCTGCTCTTTATACTTACTCTTTATAACATCAAATTGTCATCTTACTTTTATTGCAGTAGTATAGACTTCATTGAGATCATTACTTTCTACCAGTCATGATTCTAAAGACTCAATTTGTCATCGTAGTGCATATATTAAATTATAGAGTCATTGTATTTGTTGTATTGCTTGGATCTCTTTCCCTGAAGAAAAATTATATGCTTCTGTTGTATATTTTTTAGCGTCTTCTTCAATATTTGTATAAACCTGTTCAAAGTCATTTTTGAGTGTATCTATATATTTTTTCATAAGATATATTGGAATTCACGAAACGTAAAAATTTATATCCATGGTTACTTCATACTTTTCACGTGACTGATTACTCGATTTTATAAGCGAAATAATATCATTATTTGATTGGATACTTGAAGAATCTGGATATGCAACCATAGAAATCTTTGAAATATCAGCAAGTTGATTTTTATAGATATTATAATTTGAATTTAAAGGAGCTCCAGTAAGCTTTTTTGAGATAAATTTATCAGTATATAAAAAAATCTTTCCATCTTGGATACTAAATGCACCTACTTTTTCAAAAAAATGAATGAAATCAATAATGTCTGATTTTTGTCACGTAACCGTAAAGTTTAATGGAATTTTAAATATATCTTCTTGAAGAGAATTTTGACTCATTGGCCCCTCTGATTCTCACGTATCATTTTGTTGATTGTTTTCTACTTTTTGAATATTTTGAATTCCTAACATTCCTACAGAAGTAAGATTGAAACTATAAAGTAAATTTTCTAAATAATTCGTAAAATAAAAGTCATTAAATGCATCTTCATCTCTATATTCTTGAGAATATATAGGGAGAATCGTTTGAAGAAGTAAATCTTTATCTATATAGTCTTGCGATGTTTTTTCTGAAACAATCTCAGCTTTTTTCGTACTTAAAAATTCATCAAAGCTTTCTGTCCCCGTATGAGAAAATATTTGAGTATAAAAGTCTTCATTTACATTTTGAAGGATAGTTTGAGTATATTCATCTCATTGAATATCACTATTTTCAGATGCAATGAGTTGAACCTCATCATAGCTTAAACCATCTTGTCTCATAGTATTTAGTGTTGTTGCTGTGATTCAAAGATCCGTCTTCATTGTCTCTATATTTTGTATTTTAGGATATACAACAAAATATCATATCCCAAGGAAAATACAGAGAAATACTAGATTTGCTATAAATGATTGTACCAGAGCATGTTTCATTCTCGTTGTAAGTTTCATGTTCGTATTTTTATATATTAAGAAGATATATTTGAAGGTTTTTCATATTGAAGCTTAAAATCTATAGTCGTTTTTCGAGTATATGGAAGCTCATTTGATTCTTCAGAAGTAAGAGTTTTTGTCTTTTCAAGAATACGAAACGGGGAATTTGGAGATTTTTCTATAAAATTTAAGAAACTACTTGCCCGTGAGATAGAAGTTCCTCCCGATGGAAGAAATGATATATTTCCATCTCGTAAGGTTACTATTTGATTATCCCAGTCTGATGATAAAAAATCACAACTCATTTTTAGTTGATTTCCTTCAAGAATTTCAATATTAGAACAATGTACATCTTTTTTATCTATAGGTGCAAACTTCGATTTAAGAGCATCAAAAGAGCTTAAAATTTCAAGTGGCTTGAGTCTCTCTTCATTTTTAGAAAGAAGAAAACTTACCTTCTTAGAACTATTAAAGTTCTTAATACTATACATATCCCCTAAAACAGGGAGTATCTTTTGTGCTTGAGTGAGTTCCTCCTGACTCAATGTCGTTTGAAACTCTGATAGAATAGGAGTTACCCCATAACACATATTGTCTGTAATACTCATATCCCCAAGTAATATTTGGCACACGGGTGAAAGAAATCAATATTGTTTTTTATCAGTATCTGTCTGTATATAAATATAAACACTCAAAAGAGCTAAAAGGAAAAAAGAAAAAACATTAAGAGTAAAAGTTCCACTATTTACTATTTTTAAATAATAAAAAGTGTCCTTTTCCTCTTTCTTTTCTATGTTTTTTACTTCCTCAACTATTTTTTCGTTCTGAGAAAATTCATCAAATATATTTACAGTATCTGTTTTCTGTTCTGAAGTATTATGGTTTTTTTCAAACATAATAGGGTATAAAGAAATAACTTACTTATACTACCACAAAGAAAACAAATAATCCAAAAAATATCCTTTACAAGCGATATAAATATATTTTACGGATGATTTTGTAAGATTTCTATAAGCTTTTGTGTCGTCCCATAACGTATTTTTATATCATTTGGGAAGGCTTGAAAATACTTTTTTCCCCAAGAAGTCGATATGATACGATTATCCAAAAACACTACGACTCCACTATCAGTTTTCGTTCGAATAAGCCTTCCAAATCATTGTTTGAGCTTTAAAATAGATTTCGGAATAGCATATTCTTGAAAACTATCTTGAAACAAAGCAGAACGGGCTTGAAATATAGGATCAGTAGGAACTTGAAATGGGATTTTATGTAAAATCAAGTATTGTAAATCTTCACCTGGGATATCTATTCCCTCCCAAAAAGTATCTGTTCCAAGTAATATAGAATTTTCTGGGTGTTTTTTAAAAGTATCTATCTGTTTATACTTACTCCCACTTATTGATTGTGCTAAAAGATGGATATTGTCTTGTTCTAACTGGATTTTTAACTTAGCAAATACCTCACGTATCATAAAAAAAGCTGTAAACAAAACGAGCGTTCTTCCTTTTACTACGCGAAAAAATATGTCTAAAAATGAAATAATTTCATGGACATTATTTTTTATATCACCTAGATCTTGAGGAATAAAAAGAAGTGCTTGCTTTGAATAGTCAAAATCTGAAGGAAGAGAAAAGGTTTCAAAATCTGCAGTTTCTAATATTTTTTGCATATAGGAAAAATCATCTCACATTTGAAGCGT
>CAYTMN010000035.1:9283-12054 GCA_964438925.1 uncultured Candidatus Peribacteria bacterium | reverse complement strand
AAATATATTAAAATAAAACAAGAATGAAACAATATAAAGATATTATCTAGTTTTTGAAATCTTACACCAACAACAAAAATTAGTTTTATAGACTATGAACTTGATGGAAAGAATATATATGTATCATTGTATACGAAATTTTTTATTTTTCCTAATTCATTTGAAAAGAGTAGGAATGTTGTGCCTCTATCAGAAAAATGAAACTATAAAATTTTCTATAAGAATCCGGATTGAAATTCTGAATATATTACTGATATTTCCTTTTAAATAGATAAAAGCAAAAATATCTTTTACAATCACTATCCCAGAATATACTCTTGCAACCTATAAGTATGACACTCTTGGAAGAAGGTATGAGAAGAAAGTGTATGAGTATAACCAAACCACAGAGACAACCGACCTCATAAAAAATATCTCATATACCTACTCTCATCAAGATGCGATACAAGAGGTAGATGCTGTAGCAAGTACTACCAAAGAGTATGTGTATGGAAATGAAATAGATGACCTTGTAGCGAGTATACAAAATGGTACAACGACATACTATGAGAAAAACCATCTCGGAAGTATTGTAAATGTGAGTGATAGTTCAGGTTCTGTACTTACGGAATACAAGTATGATGTATATTGAAAAGCTACCATAGTAAGTGGAACAGATGTTGGAAATGTGAGACTCTATACATGAAGAGAGTTTGACAGTGAAACAGGTTTATACTACAATAGAGCGAGGTATTATAGTCCTAGTTTATGACGTTTTATATCAAGAGATCCGATAGGGATAGAGGATGATGTGAACTTGTATAGTTATGTGGGGAATAATCCTGTGAATGCGGTGGATAGAGATTGGAAGCATTTAATAACTACTTGAAGCTGGTTACAAGCTTGAAAATTCTGAAATCACTAGGTTGATGTATACTGAATTCTTGTTCAGCATATGAAGAACAATTAAAAAAATCTGAGGAACTTGCTAGAAAATTACATTATGCTAGAAACGAATTAAATGTTTGAAAAAGTATCCCACAAACTATCCAACAAGCAAAGGATAAAGGATGGTCAATAGTGATAGCAAATGCTCATCAATTTATGGTACCACAAAAATGATGTTGAAATGAAATATGTGAAAATATGAAATATGTGTCTCCAAATTGAGGACACTATGAAGTCATATATGACTATACTCCTCAAAAGAGTGTTGTAACAAATCTAGAAAATATGGGGACATATAATTTCTTTGATCCGAATAGTGAATGGAAACTGCATACTTTTTATGATATCATGCCATATGTTCTATTTTGAAACTCTGCATCTGATAAAACAACAAGACTTGAAAGAGAACTAAGTCTTAGTAGATATAGATTTTAACTTTTAAATTAAAAATATTATGAAAAAAAAGGAAATTCAATTTATATTGCTAAATTATTGTATTACAATAATTATACCTCTAGTAGCTACAGTACTATATGCAACTACATATTATACTAAATTTAATTTAGAAAATCTTTTTGATACATACCTTTTATTCTCAACTGGTATTTCTTGAATTTTAGGACTGATTCTTTTTGGAATCTTATTTAATTGAATTCTATATGTTATTTTTATAATAAAAAATATAATACTGTATTTTCTTTTTAATAATAAAAAGTGGAAATATTTATATAGTTTTTTGATTTCGATTTGGTGAATTATTGTAGCATATATTTTTTTGAAACTAATTGCCTGAGCATAGTATTAAATTGTAAGTAGTGAAAGACACTTACAGAGTACCAATACGATGTGTATGGTAATATTATAAGTTGAGATATGAGTATTTCTACTAGATTATTTACAGTTCGTGAATATGATGAAGAAACATGATTGTACTTTAACAGAGCGAGATACTACTCACCAACCCTTGGAAGATTTATATCAAGAGATCCGATAGGAATAAAAGACAATGTAAATCTGTATTTGTATGTTGGAAATAATCCACTCATATATACGGATAGGATTGGAACGGAGAAAAAATTTATTGGTGAAAATGAAGGGAATGCTTGGTATATAAGTACAACTAATGCTGTAAATTGAGATTCTTGACATGCAATGTTATACTATATTTTAAATTGAAAAGAACATATAGTTAGTTTTGAACCACTTAACTTTGATAACTGAATCTTTGAGGATAACAAGTGATTTTTTGATACTTCTGAAATTGAAATAAAGAGAGCAAAACAATACATAAAGAATTGAAGTTCAACTTTTATTAGTAAGGAATATTTGAATGTTAATAAAGTTAATAACTGGCTAAATAGTGAATTAACTTCAACACCGTCGTATAATACAAAAAATAATAATTGTAGTACTGAAGTTAGGAAAGCTCTCAAAGCTTGATGAATAGATATCTTACCAGTTTTAGAAACTCCATGGAATCTTGAACAGGTACTAAATAAAGAACTTTCTAGACAAAGGGTAGATAGTTTCTTTAATAATTTATTTTAATAATTAGTTAGTATGAAGAAATATAAATATCATTGAATTTTTATAGTTTTAGTCATAGTAGTTTGAATTTATTATTTGATTGATGCAAATGGAGTTAAAAATAACCAGTCTCTAAAGTTTAACATACCTGAGAAACTAGTTTTAAAGTATGCTTCAATGGATAATTGAGTAATTAAAGACTGAGAAAACAAAATTCTATTTAGCTTTTTAGATGATAGTACACAGATTTATACGTGAAGTTATCTTCAATTGAGTAATATGTTGGATTTATCTGAAGATAATTGAAAGATTTTCTG
>CAYTMN010000035.1:0-9273 GCA_964438925.1 uncultured Candidatus Peribacteria bacterium | reverse complement strand
TTATATTTATTGCATACAAAATCTATTATTTCTGGAATGGAAAGAAAATCTTTACATGTTCTTCAATAGTTTGTAGTTATTATAATACTCTAGATTCAAAATATCTTGTTATAGTAGACAAGCCAGTTGTAAATAAATGAGTTCTAAGAAAAGAAACTGCATGAAATATTTTAAAAGTTCTAGATTTAAGTAATTTAGAGTATAGAGAATACCCACTATTACAATTTGAATGAAAAAGTATATCGCTCAATTCAATAGAGTGATATGTTAAATAAAAATATGAATATGATAGTGAAGTATGACTGTACTTTTACAGAGCGAGATATTACTCACCAACCCTTGGAAGATTTATATCAAGAGATCCGATAGATATTCCAACAAATAAAAAAATCCTCCAAAAAGAGGATTTTTTTATTTAAGGTTTTCTTAAGAAACAGTATAATAATAGAAAGTGTATTTTTTAGCATAGATAGTATGACCTTGTTACTTCTTTCTTTTCTTGCCTGAGTACTGACGATTATGGCTCCTTGTGTGCTGCCAATCCTTCCTATAGTATTAGCCTGATCTGTAGGTGAAAAGAGTTATAAAAGACCACTTCTTATTACTTTGAGCCTCGCTGTTTCTATAGTATTTTTTACAGTATTACTGAAAGCGACTACAGTATTTATCTCTATTCCACATACATTTTGGCTATACTTTTCATGAAGCATACTCATCTTGCTATGACTGGTATATGTATTTCCACACATATGGTGAAAACTTGCATCAACATGTAAACTTTCATACTTTCAAGGTCTCTTACAAAAAAGCCAAAACGTTCACTCTTTTTCTCTCCAAGCAGTTCTCACGGGTTTTGCTCTCTGACCTGTGTTTTCTAGTTGTTCTCCAACATACGCATTTCTCCTCGCTACAGTTTTCCCAGCAAGTTTTGTACAAGGAGTATTTTATACTTTTTCGTATGCTCTTTGACTTTCTACAACACTTTTTTTCATAGCATGGGGGTGACAAAGTTTGGTAAAAAAACTCAAGTTTTTTGCAGATGAAAAAGGACTGTTTAGAAAGTTTCTCTGACTTATATTTATTTTGTTTGGTCTGGCTATCATCACGTGAGTCGACAAAAAGATAGAAGTGTTTATTTTAAGTACTTGCAATATAGGAACGATAGAACAAACATTATTTGACGTATTTCGTCCATAAAAAACTCGAAAATTTCTTTGAGAAAATGAAAAATATGAGTATATTGGTAACCTATTATTTTTTAAACTAAAAATCTATGTACTACGAAATGACAGTGAAGTTTTATACTGGAAGACTCAATGCTCTCAGGAGTTTACTTGAAACTGCTCAAAAACAATCACAAGAGAGAAACATAGCAGAAGATGTAGTACTCGGACTCAGACTTGCTCCAGATATGTTTGCATTTGCAAGACAAGTACAAATAGCGTGTGATAACGCAAAACTCTCAACTGCAAGACTTGCAGGAGTAGAAGCACCAAAAAACGAAGACACAGAAAAAACTTTTGCAGAACTTATAGCGAGAATAGACTCAACACTTGCGTTTCTTGCAACCCTCAAAGAGAGTGACTTCGCAGAAGCAGCAACAAGAAAGATAGAACTCAAGTACTTCCCAGATATGCATTTTACAGCAGAAGGATACCTCCTCTCTTACGCTCTTTGAAACTATATGTTCCACGAAACAGCAGTATATATGATACTGAGAAACAACGGATATAACGTAGGGAAAAAAGACTTTGCAGGAGCTCTTCCACTCATTCCAAATGCATAAATTATTTATATATGCTCCACAAATTTTCTACAACGAAAAAAATTACCCTTCTATTTTCAGTATATAACTTTTTTTCTCTTGTAGTGCTTTTGTGAGTGATAAACTGTGCCTATTTTTTCATTTGGTATACACAACAAAAAGAAGAGAGTCTTCATGATATGAACATGAAGTACTCTCTTTTTTCTATGCCAGATAGTGACATGGAAGTAGAAGAGTTTAAACAGTATCTTTTAGAAAAAGATACACTTATTATCACAGACCATGGAGAAACTGTTTGTTCAAATAGTTTAGAAGATAAGATTCACGATGATATTGAAACGATTAAGAAGTCGTACTTTTATAAATATAACAATAAGATCTATTTTATCTTTTCACAAAACTATGAAAAAATCGGAAGTGTAAAAGTTCTTTTTGATACTACTCCCTACATAAAATCTCAAATTATCATTATACAAATAAGTATCTGAATTATTCTCTTTTTTACGATTATCAACTTTTGGGTATGAAAAATAGTATCCAGAAAAATGTTGTTTAGCCTCAAAAGAATTACTGAGGAAGTAAAAGATATAGACCTAGGTACAGATAAGAAAGTGACAGTTCCACAGTCAGTACAGCACGATGAGGTAAGGGTGTTGGCCGAATCAATGAATAATATGATCTGAAAACTTCAGCATCAAGCAGATAAACTACAACAGTTTATCACCGATGTGAGTCACGAGTTTAAAACCCCTCTTATGGCTATGAACTCGTATTTAGATGTAAACTTAAAAAAACTTGAAACATCAGGTATTACAAAGCAAAAGGCATGAGAAAATATAGAATACTTGAAAAAAAATATTAAAAAACTCAACCAAATATTGGAGTCACTGTTTTACTTGGCTCGACTTGAGTCATGACTCCAGAAACCCCCAGTAGCATCACTGGATATGCATCTTTGGATACAAAAGAAAATACAAGAAGTCTCAGAGGCGTATAGAGAAGCTCATATAGTTCTCAAGGAAAATGTAGAGCCTGGAACATATGAAAAGGTAAATGAAAGCTTCTTGTCTATAGTACTTGAAAACCTTATCTCAAACGCAGTAAAGTTTTCTAAAACCTGATGAAAGGTAGAAGTATGTGTAACATCTACATATATAAAAGTACGAGACTATTGAGTAGGGATTCACCCACAAGACATAGAAAAAATATGGGAAAAATTTTATAAGGCCAATGTGAGGCAAGAGTGATTTTGAATAGGACTTTTTTTAGTAAAAAGGATATGCGATACATTTAGTCGGAAAATAGAAATAGAAAGTGTGCATTGAAAGTGAACTACTTTTACCCTCTATTTTGAATAACATGAAAATACTTCTCATAGAAGACAACAAAGATATTGCAACCAATATTATTGATTATCTCAAATTGGACGGTCATATAGTAGCGTGGAACAGTTGAGGGAAAATGTGAGAAAAAAACACTATCTCGTATGACTACGATGTTGTACTGCTTGACTTAGGTTTACCAGATACAGATGGGATTGAAGTATGTAAAAATATACGAAAGAAAAAAGAAATCCCGATTATCATCATCACTGCAAAAGACTCTATAGATGAAAGAGTTTTATGACTTGAGAGTGGCGCAAATGATTATCTCTTAAAACCTTTTGATCTCAGAGAACTAGTAGCCAGAATTCATGCAGTTACGAGAGGGAAGAGTCAAAAAAAAATACAAATAGGAGATGTAGATATAGATTTTGATACAAGGACATTTATAAAAGCTTGAAAGTCAATTACTCTCACGCAAAAAGAGTTTCTTATATTTGAATATATCTGTAAAAATAGTCCGAGAGTTTTGAGTAGAACCGATATCATACAACATGTTTGGGGATGAGAAGACGATCTGTTTTGAGCTGACGGGAAACTTGACGTATACATCTCAAATATTCGTACAAAATTTTGAAAAAATATAATTGTAACTATAAAGGGAGTAGGATATAAAATAGGGGGAATAGAATCTTAAGAATTATTTAAGATATACACAGTATTATAGCAGTGCATTTTATTTATATACATTTATAGACTATGAAAAAATACATATATACTGCGTCAACTTTTTTACTTTTGACTTCTTGTACTCCAACAAATACGGTACAAACTCCGATCACTCCAGTAACTCAAATACCAGAGGCAGCACAAGTAGAAACGGTAGAAGTTGCAACACAAGAACAAATGGCTGCTAAAAAAGAAGAAACTTCTCAAAGCCCAGAAGAGTCAACAAAGATGATGAAAGAAACGATGCAAGATACAGATACAATGAAAAAAGATGATATGATGAAAAAAGATGAAATGATGTGAACATATACTGAGTACTCACAAAACCATATAGGGATGCACGAAAAAACAGTGCTTTTTTTCCACGCTCCATGGTGCCCAAGTTGTAAAGCAGCAGATATTGGTATAAAAAAATGAGACATTCCAAAAAATCTGGCTATACTGAAAGTTGACTACGACTCGTCAGACGAACTCAAACAAAAGTATGGAGTAACATACCAACATACCTTTGTACAAGTAGATGCTGAAGGAAATATGATCAAAAAGTGGGCAGGAGGAAATACGCTTCAAGATATTTTAGATGAAGTAAAATAATATGAAAAACATCCAATACTTTTATTATCTCATTGCACTCATTATGGCTATCCCGCTCGGGATGCTAGTATATCAAAATGTATATTCTCAACCAAAAACATCTATGACACAACCAGTAACACAGATACGAGAAAACCTCTCTTCTGCGTACTTTGCAGGAGGATGCTTTTGGTGTATGGAAGGTCCGTTTGAAGATATAGAAGGAGTAGACGAAGCAGTTGCAGGATACATAGGATGAACACAAGAAGAAGCAACATACGAAAAAGTTTCTACTGGAAAAACAGCACACAGAGAAGGAGTACAAGTAGTGTATGACCCTACAAAAGTTTCCTACCAAGAACTCGTCAAAGTGTATTTTCGTCAGATAGACCCAACTGACCCAGACGGACAGTTTGCTGACAAATGATTTCAGTATACTACTGCGGTATATACACAAACCTCAGAAGAGAAAAAGATAGTGGAGGACTATATAGAGTCTATCAACACTTCAAAAAAGTTTGAAGTTGCAGTACAAACAAAAGTAGCTCCATTTACTACGTTTTTTCCAGCAGAAGAGTACCACCAAGACTACTACAAAAAGTCAGCTTTGAGATACAACCAGTATAAAAAGGGAAGTGGAAGAGAAGACTTTATACACCAGTCACCACTCTCAAAAGACGATACACAAACCTGAAGCACACAAAACCTCAAAAGTACCGACAAAGAAACAAGACTCAAAGAGTTGACTCCTTTACAGTATGAAGTTACCCAACAAGAGGGAACAGAACCAGCATTTAAAAACGAGTATTGGGACAACCATGAAGCAGGACTCTATGTTGATATAGTCGATGGAACACCTCTGTTTTCTTCAAAGGACAAATATGACTCAGGAACAGGTTGGCCAAGTTTTACCAAACCACTCGATGTAAAAAACATATTGGAAAAAGATGACTCAAAACTTTGGATAACTCGTACAGAAGTTCGTAGTGCAAAGGCAGACTCACACCTCGGTCACGTATTTCCAGACGGACCTGCAGAAGCTGGAGGACAGCGTTACTGTATGAACTCTGCTGCTATGAAGTTTGTTCCCGTGAGTCAACTAGAAGCACTCTGATATGGTCAATACGTACAACTATTTAAATAGAGCCTATGAAAGCATCGGACCTTTTTGTAAAAATACTTGAAGATAATGGAGTAGAAGTGATCTATGGAGTACCTTGAGAAGAAAACCTCGATATACTTGATTCACTGAGTCGCTCAAAGATAGAACTCATACTCACCAGAAACGAGCAAACAGCTGTATTTATGGCAGCGACGTATGGGAGATTTACCGGGAAACCAGGTATAGCTCTTGCGACTCTTTGACCCGGTGCTACCAACATGGTAACTGGAGTAGCCTACGCGCAACTCTGAGGACTACCTGTTATAGTAGTAACGGGACAAAAACCTATAAAAAAATCAAAACAAGGACAGTTTCAGATTATCGACGTAGTATCGATGATGAAGCCTATAACGAAGTACGCAACCAGTATCGTCAGTGGAAGCAGAGTTCTTTGAGTGATGCAAAATGCTTTCAAGATAGCGACTTCCGAGAGACCTGGAGCCGTAGCTATAGAGTTTCCTGAGGACATAGCAGGAGAGGAAGTAGAGATAGAAATACAAAATACATTTTTAGAAAAAGTTCGTCGTCCACTCATAGATGACAAGAGTCTTGAGACTCTCAAAAAGTCTCTTGAACAAGCTCGTTCTCCTATCATCCTTATCTGAGCGGGAGCAAACAGAAAACGTATCTCAAAGTATTTGAGCGAGTTTATCCTCAAGTATAACATACCGTTTTTTACTTCTCAGATGGGAAAGTGAGTAGTCGACGAGTCTTTGCCTCAGTATCTATGAACAGCAGCACTCACCACAGGTGACTACATACATACAGCTATTTCGCAAAGTGACCTCATACTTTCTGTTGGGTATGACCCTATAGAAAAACCTACGAGTCTTATGGGCTATGGAGGAACTCCTAGTATACACATAAACTTTTATGAAGCGATCATGGACGATGTGTATGCTCCGTTTCAAGAAGTCATAGGAGATATAGGAAATACGTTTTGGCAGTTGTGCCAGCTCGATATGAAACACGAATGGAACTTTGATGGTATATATGCTGCAAAAGAAAAGTACGTAGTAGAGTTACAAAAAAACTTGGAGAGTGAAGATATGGGAAATGACATACTTTGACCTCGCCTACTTACAAGCATACTCAGACAGACACTTGCAAAAGACGATATACTCGCACTTGACAATGGACTATACAAAGTATGGATAGCCAGAAACTATCCGTGCTATCTGCCAAACACACTTCTGCTCGACAACGCTCTTGCGACGATGGGAGCCTGACTTGCTTCGACTATGGAGGCAAAACGTATAAACCCAGATAAAAAAGTAGTATGTGTTACCGGAGACGGAGGACTCGTGATGAACCTCTGAGACTTAGAAACAGCGGTGAGACTTGGGCTTGATATCGTTGTGATAGTGCTCAACAACTTTTCCTATGGTATGATAAAGTGGAAACAAGAAGGTTTTTGATTTAAAAAATGGGGACTTGATTTTTGAAATCCTGACTTTGTAAAACTCGCTGAGAGTTTTGGAGCTTCAGGGATAAAAGTAGAAAAAAAACAGGAGTTTGCTCCTGCTTTACAACGTGCGATATCTATGAAGTGAGTCGTACTCGTAGAAGTACGTTTTGAGTATCCATCAAAAATTCAGTAATTATTTTTCTTCAGGAAACTTTTCTGCTATTTCATCAAAGATGATTTTTGAAGTATTTTGTATCAGTGTCTGGAGTCTTGGAAATGAAGTTTCTCACTTGGTCATCACACATATGAGGTATGGATACTGTGAGTAATACACGATACCACAGTCGTGCAATTGGTTTACTATCTTTCCGTTGAGCTCTCCTCCTCTCTCTCAAAACTTATGAGATACAACCACATTTTCTGGTATATATTTTTTGAGTCCGTCTTCATAGTCCACTTGTGATAAGAGTTTGAGAGCAAGTTCTGAAGATTCACGGTTGAGGTATGAAGAGTTATAGAGGATTCTGAAAAAAGATGCATACTCTTTTACGCTAACAAAGTCTGTAGTGGTAGTAACACCTAAAGATGGAGAGGTAACTCAAAAATCCTTAAAAGAGTTGTTGACTATCTCTTCAGGGATAAATGTCACCAAAGAGGTACTTGCAAGATTGTCAGAGTACCATATCATATGCTCTAAAAGTTCTCCTACGGTTCTTATCTCTCCTGGCTTGAGAGGATTTTTTGGAGCTATATTTTGAGCAATTCAAAAAGTTTCTGTAGTGACAGGGATTCTCTCTTCAAATAGGTTTGGTTTACTTTCTTTCCATTTATAGTAACTGATGAGTATGGGAAGCTTGAGGAGACTCGCAGGGGAAAAAGGTTCATTTTCATTGAGTCAAAACCAAGGACCGTTGTTGAGGTTTCTAAAGTATACTGACAAATGGATTCATGGGTTTTTATCAATGATTGTCTGTTGTATTTTTTCTGTTACTTCTTTTTCAAAAGGGATATACTTTTGACTCTCTCATTTTCAGTCTACTTCACAGTCAAGCAAAGGGTTGATAAACGAATATCCACTCTGACGAGACTCAGACTTTGCGTGAAAGGTTTCTTCTATCACTACGCTTTTTGAGTTGAGAATATACCCTCAAACTATTCAGACGGCAAAGCAAAATATTCATATCAATGTAGGGGACAAACTCAGTGTTTTTTTCATACGTTTTTTTATGGCTTTGAAATTATACTTTTTTTTATAGCTTTTCAACTCAATTATTCATTTCACGATGGACAATCATACTCTTACGTATACAATAACAAATATATATATTTTATAAAAAATAGTATGGCAAAAATACAGTCGATAAATCCATATACTCAGGAACTCAACTGAGAGTTTGAACTCCTCACAAACGAGCAAATAGATGAAAAAGTGCAAAAAGCACATCAACAGTTTTTACTCTGGAAAGACACACCAAAGTCAGAAAAAAGAAAACTCTTTGAAAAACTTGCGGACGTCATAGACGCAGATGCTGAGCAGATAGCAAAACTCCAAACACTCGAGATGGGTATGCTCTATACAGCGTCAGTTATATGACTTCGCTCTACTACGAGTCTCATACGCTGGTTTGCTGCAAACTTTGAAACCATACTTGAGGACAAACCTTTTGAAAGTGAGTGATTTTCAGGTCGTACTATGTATGACCCACTCGGAGTTATCTTTGGTATTGCTCCTTGGAACTTTCCGTACAACCAAGTACTCAGAGCAGCAGTTCCAAACATACTTGCTGGAAACACAGTCATATATAAACACGCTTCAAATGTCCCAATGTGTGCACAGATGATAGAAACTCTTTTTCTCAAAGCTGGCTTCCCACAAGGAGTATATACCAATATGTTTATAGCATCATCTCAAACACAATATGTTATGGAAAATCCAATAATCCGTGGAACCAACCTCACGTGAGGTGAAGGAGCAGGGAGAAAAGTTGGAGCTATGGCTTGAGAAAACCTCATCCCTTCAGTACTGGAACTCTGAGGAAACGACGCATTTATCGTACTAGAAACTGACGACCTAGATTCGGTAGTGAGGTCAGCAGTCTGAGCGAGAGTATCAAACGGATGACAGAGATGTAATGCTTCAAAAAGATTTATCGTACTGGAAAAGTACTATGACGAGTTTTGTGAGAAGATGGCAAAAGCCATGAAAGCACTCGTTGTTGGTGACCCTATGGAAGCTACAACCCAACTCCCACCACTTGCGAAAACAGACCTTGTAGCTGAGATAGACAAGCAAGTCAGAGCGACTATAGATGCT
>CAYTMN010000034.1:0-12460 GCA_964438925.1 uncultured Candidatus Peribacteria bacterium | reverse complement strand
CCATATACTTACTAGTTTGAAGCATAAAGAGCAATCGTCCACATAAAAAAATATGTAGCTTTGCTTTTATACACAGAAAACTATACAATAACGACGTTTCTCAAAGAACGTCGTTATTTTTTTGGTTTATTTTATGAAACAACTTTCCGTTACAAGTGGTTTCACCCTCGTAGAGCTCATTGTAGTTATTACTATTTTGGCTATTTTGGGAACTATTGCGTTTGTATCACTTTGATGATACTCTTCAGATGCGAGAAATACCAAAAGAACAAGTGACCTTGCGAGTATTCAAAGTGCTCTCACTACCTCTATCACCCAATGAGTAAGTATTTTAAGTTTTGCAACAAATGATAACTCTTGAGACTCAAGAGTTGCAACTATAAGCATAGGATGAACTTCCCCTTCTGTAGGAACAGAGTATGAAGCTGGTCATATCAACTACACTGCTCTTTGACTCAAACCTGGAGATTTCACAGATCCTTCTTCAAACACTCCATATACTTTAGGAGTAACTATAAAGTCAGGGTGAAAGTACGAAGTTGCTGCAACTTTGGAAAAAGAATCCCTCAAAATGGCAAAGATAGTTGGAGACTACAATCCTAGAGGTATAACATGAACCGCTGGTTCTTGAGTGAGTAGCTCTACCCTATTTGTTATTTGAAGTACTGCAGATATCAACAAATTTATGATTTGAGATACGGTAAATGGAGGGAAAACTATCACTTCTATATCTTCTAGTTGACTCTCAATAACGGTCAATAGTGCTTTTACAGGAGCACAAACACAAATAGCACTCGACGCAGCAGAATCTGTTGGACTTATAGATAAGTTTGATATTCCTGCTCTCTCCGGCACTGGGATAATCACAGAATCAAGTACTTCAAATCTCCCATATACGTATTAAAAAACCCCGCAAGACTGCGGGGTTTTTTTATGAAAGTGCATCTTTGATAAGTTTGTGATTATTTGCATATTTATATCCTTCTTCCTCTGTTATCTCTCAAGACCTAATAAAGTTTACTATGTCTGTTTCTAGGAGTTGCATTCCTTCTCTTCCAGATGTTTGAATCACTGAAGGAATTTGGTGCAGATCATTTTCTCTAATGAGGTTTGCGATAGCTCCGTTTCTGACCATAACTTCTTTTGCCATAAGTACACCTGTTCCGTCTTTGACTTTTAGGAGTCTTTGAGAAAAAACTGCGATAAGTGAGTCTGCTAGTTGAAGACGAATTTGAAGTTGTTCAGGGCCTTCAAATGTATCGACGATACGCGATACTGTTTGGTGAGCACTTCTCGTATGAAGCGTAGAAAACACAAGATGTCCAGTTTCTGCCAGAGTAAGAGCCATTTCTATTTCACTTCTTGTACGCATCTCTCAGAAAAGAATAACATGAGGATTTTGTCTCATAGCACCTCTGAGGGCTGTTTCATAGTCTGGGACATCTCTCCCTATTTCTTTTTGTTCTATGATAGACTGGTTATGTTGGTGGATATACTCAACAGGATCTTCAATCGTAATGATATGTCTTTTATAATTTTCGTTGATAAAGTTAATCATAGAAGCAAGAGTGGTAGTTTTTCCTGAACCTGTAGGTCAAGTTACGAGTATAAGTCACTGCCCAAACTTGGTGATATCTTTATATATATCTGTAAGTCAGAGTTCTTTGATGTTTGGGATATATGAGTTAAGAAGTCTGAGCACTATCATATAGTTCCCCATCTGAAACGAGATGTTACATCTCAATCTTCTATCTCCATAAGAAAATGCAAAGTCTAAGTTTTGGTCTCGTATAAGAGTATCATGCTGTTCTTCGGTAATGAGTGATTGAGTAAACTCAAAGGTCTCTTTCCAAGTGAGTTTTTCTATACCTTCATTTACGTGTACGATTTCTCCTCCTATCTTGATACAAGGAAAGGCTCCAACAGTAATATACATATCTGACCCTTCAGAGTCTATCATCACTTGAAGGAGTTGGTCTCTTTGGACGTGTTCTGATTTAATAACTTTCTTCATACATTTAAAAAATGGCTAAATACATTATATATTTAACCATTTTTTATTTTTATTTTCAAATATTTGAGCCTTTGCTTATGCCTTTCTTCTGTACAAATATACAGCACCATTTATAAGTAAAGTTCCAAGAATAAGAATCCAAGTTTCAGCACCAGTATCTGGAGTTGCTGTAGCACTCATTGCCATAGCATCTACATTTGAGTCATCAACTTTTGCAAGATTTCCAGTATCCATAGCTGCGTTAAGTTCTACACCAGTACCAGTTGCAGCCATATCTGGAGTTGTTGGTTCAGTAACTGCACCAGTTCCAGCAGGAGCCATAGCAGCATCTGTACCAATAGCTGCTTCAGTTGGAGCTTCAGCAACAGTACTTGTAAAGTCAAAGATTCCATCTTCAACAGCGATATCTACACCAGCAGCATTTTTAAGAGATACTACCATAAGGATATATGCCTTATTTGATTCGATAGCAGCAGTAGTTTTTACAAGTAAGCCACCATCAATATCTGCACCAAGTGAATCTACTCCAAGGTTTGAAAGAATTTTAAATTCAAATTCGCTTCCTGCAATATCACTTTTAAAATATACACTTACATTTTTAGAATCTTTTACTACTACCTTAGCAATAGTTGAAGTTGCATCTGTATTTGCAATTTCTACGTTTGAGAGTGATTGACCAAGTGAGAAGTCCATACTTCCTTCTGCTCCAAAAATAGATATAAGACTATAAGAGCTTCCTGCAACTAGGTCTGTTGCTAGTCCAATATTTACTACTTTTGCATTTCCAGCATCTTTCACTGCAGAAGTTACTGACATATCTTTGAGAACTTTTACTTCTCCTGTTGGTGCCTCTTCAAGTGTTACTCCTGAAAATGATACTTTAAGTGTATTAGCATCACTTACATCTACAGAAGTAATATTTGCAGCGTGAGCGTATCCAGTAAGAGATAATACTCATGCAAAAACAGCTGCAATGATTTTTGTTTTTGTTTTTGTCATAGTTGTTTGTTAAAAGTTAAATGACATATATATTTAACCACAATAAAAAAAATGTGTCAAATATTTTCACACATTTTATTAGTAAAAAGTAAATACTTTTGAAATATACGTATTTTAAGCCATTAACTAGTTTTATTTTTTCTGATTAAATATGATTCTAGTATATATGTAGCTGCTATATCATCTTTTTTTTGGCTCGCATCTTGACCAAACTCTTCCAATAGGTTTGATGATATTTGAGTACTATACCTTTCATCTTCCTCTATAAACGATACTTTTGGAAATGTTTCTCTGAGGAATACTATAAAATCTTGAATCTTTTTTTGCTGCGTGTTTTTCTCAGACATACCATAAGGGACCCCTACAACAATAGAAGTCACCTTTTTTTCTACAATAATCTTTTTGAGATCTTTTATGAGATTGGCTCGTATAAGAACTTTATATGGAAATACTACTCCTTGTAGTTCGTAGGCAACACCTACTCTTTTATCTCCTATATCTAAGCCCAATACTGTCATACTTTACTTTGAAGCTACATGAATAATAAGCTTGGCGCTTACTCATCATCCTAGTTTTACAAAAACATCGTGTTTCCCGTTTTTTCTAATGTGTCCTCCTGGAAAATCAATCTCGCTTTTTGTAAAGTTGAGACTAAACTCTTTTTTGAGTCTTTCAATAATCTCTTTTTCTCCTATAGATCCATATGCTTTTCCAGACTCTGTCTCTTCTAGTTGAAATGAAAGTTCTTTAGAGTTGAGCCTTTCAAAAAGCTCATTTCTATTGACCTTTTTATAGAGTTTTTCTTGTTCTTCCCTTCTTTGTTTGTCTTTAAGTCTCTTCTCCTCGTCTGCTGTAAACTCTTTTGCAAGCTTTTTTGGGAAAAGAAAGTTTCTCGCATATCCTACAGTGACATCTTTTATATCTCCTTGTTTCCCAACATTTATCACATGCTGTAAAAATATTACTTTCATATTTTCCTTCTTAGAAAATAAAATATTATTCTCCGTCTACTACTTCAGCATTTTCTTCTCCTTCCACTACTGTATCTTCTCCTCCAACTTCTATAAGAGATATTTTAAATCCTGTGAGTTCTGAAGCAAGGTTTACATTTACTCCACTCTTTCCTACTGCTTTTGCTCTCTCATCTTTTGGGATAAAAACATTTGCTGACATAGACTCTTCATCTATCTCTACTCTGAGTACTTGCGCAGGAGTAAGTGACCTTTTAATCATCTCTCTCACATCATCACTTACAGGAATGATATCTATCTTTTCTCCTGATATCTCTTCCATAACTGATTTTACTCTCATACCTTTTTGACCAATAAGTGTTCCTACTGGGTCTATCTCTTCATAGTTTGAACTTACTAACATCTTTGTCTTTACTCCTGCATGTCTTACAACTTTTTCGATGTTTACTATACCATCTGCTATCTCAGGTACATATGTAGCGAAAATAGCTGGAACAATCTCAGGTCTTTTACGAGAAAGTGTTACTTTTGGAGCTTGGTTCTCTTCATGAGTAACTTCAGCAACATATATATACATACGGATTCCAGGAACATAGTTATCTCTTATAACTTGTTCTGATTTTGGAAGTACTACTTGGTTTCCGTTGTAATCAAGAACTACTTTTCCTCACTCAACGAGTTCTATTTTCATACTTACTACTTCACCTTCTTTTCCTGAAAATAACTCGAAAATCTTTTCTTTTTCTGTATCACCAATCTTCTGGATGATAACTTGTCTTGCAGCTTGTGACGCGATACGACCAAATACTTCAGTCCCCTCTTTTCCCATAACTTCATCAGTTACGTCTATCTCTATGATATCACCTTCTTTAAATCCATCTGCATCTTCTCCAAGTTCTTTGAAACTAATCTCTAAAGCTGGGTTTGTTACTTCATGTACTACTGTTTTTTCGATACTAATATCTACTTTTCCTCCTTCTATATCAAGTTTTGCATTTACTTTCTCATCTTTATATCCAAAGTCTTTTTTATATGCCGTTTTGATAGCAGCTTCAATAATCTCAACAAGCTTTTCTTTTGGGATTTTCTTTTCTGCAGAAATCATATTGATTGCCGCCTCGATTTTTTTTATATCTAACATAGGTAAATATTTATGTGGTAATTTTTGAAAGAAAAACGAGAACTTGGCTAGCAAATTCTCGTCTTCCATCAATTTCAATAGTATTATAATGAAATATTTTGATTTTCAAATGTTTTTAAACTATCTCTTTTTTCTTAAAAATGTAGGAATATCTAAATCGTCTCCTGCAGGTTGGTTTCCTGCTGGTTGAGAAGGACTTCCAAGAGGTTTTGGTGATGAAGAGATAACTCTTGAGTCACTTACTGCTCTTTTTCCAAATGGAGTACTTCTAAACGCATCTCCTACAGCTCATCCTTTTGACTCATGGAATTTTTTATTTGAAGATTCATCAAATCCAGTTGCTACAACAGTAATCTTTATTTCTCCAGTATAGTCTTCGTTAATGGTTGCTCCGAAAATGATATTTGCATCTTGATCTACTGACTCAGTAATAATCTTTGCAGCTTCATCAACTTCAAACATTGAAAGATCTGTTCCTCAAGTGATGTTGAAAAGAAGACCTTTTGCACCAGCAATAGAAAGCTCAAGAAGTGGGCTATCAATCGCTTGACGAGCAGCGTCAACAGCTCTGTTTTCTCCAGCTCCGTATCCGATACCCATGAGTGCAGAACCTGCATTTCTCATAACAGCTCTTACATCGGCAAAGTCTACGTTTATAAGTCCTGGTTGTGTGATAAGGTCTGAAATCCCCTTTACTCATTGGTTCAGTACTTCATCTACGATAGAAAATGCATCGAGAAGTGGAGTTTTTTTATCAATGATAGAAAGAATTCTGTCGTTTGGAATCACGATAAGTGTATCTACTTTTTCTTTAAGAGACTCAAATCCATCAACGGCTTTTGATCCTCTGTTTTGTCCTTCAAATGCAAATGGTTTTGTAACAACTCATACAGTAAGTGCTCCGAGTTCTTTTGCGATCTCAGCAACTACTGGAGCTGCACCAGTTCCTGTACCTCCTCCAAGTCCACAAGTGATAAATACCATATCTGCACCGTGAAGTGCGTCTTTAATCTCTTCTCTTGATTCTTCAGCTGCTTTTTTTCCCATATCTGGGTTACTCCCTGCACCAAGTCATGAAGTGATAATCTTACCTATGTTTATTTTTCTTTCTGGAAGACATCTATAAAGCGCTTGAGCGTCTGTGTTGAGAGCGATAAACTCTACTCCATCAAGACCTCACTCGATCATTCTATTTACAGCGTTACATCAACCACCTCCAACTCATACTACGATGATTTTTGCAGCTGGTGATATAGAACCTTTCATATCAACTTCTTGTGGGCCAGTTGATTTTGATGGTTTATTACTGAGTAAATTCTTCAGTTTTTCTTCTCTTTTAAACATAGGATAAAATTGTTAAACGGTAAAGTTATAAAGTATTTTTATTTTTATGGTAGAAGCTTTTTAAACACTTTTGCAATCGAACCAAATATTCCAAAAACATTGAGGGTAAACCCTATATTTCCGTGAGAATACTTGTTAGCTAAAATCATATTTCCAATAACCGCAGCAAATACAGGATCGCTAATCGTTGCTTCAGAAAGTGCATCTTTTTCAACTGGAGTTCCTATAAAGCAAGGAAGTCTAAGTATCTCTTTTGATATTTCTAGTATTCCTCTCACTTTTGCTCCTCCACCGACGATGATAGCTCCTTCTGGAAGCATAGCATCTCTTCCTGCTCTTCTGAGTTCTTCACGAATAAAGTAAAATATTTCTTCATATCTTGCTGTTGCTATCTTTGAAAGATAGAGAAGTGATAAACTTCCTGTCTCTCCTATATTGAGACTTGCAAGATCTATCTCTTGGTCTGTGTATTTTTCTGCTTTTTCAAGGTTGAGTTGTGCATAATCAAGTTTGAGTTTTTCTGCAACATCTATAGAAGTTCTTACTCCAAGTGCTATATCGTTTGTTACATTGTCCCCTCCGATAGGAATAAGGGAAGCAAACTTGAGAACTCCTTCTTCAAATATAGTGATACCTGTTGTTGAAGCACCAATATCGATACATACAACTCCAAGTTCTTTTTGTCTTTTTGTAAGTACTCCTTCAGGTGAAGAGATGAGGTTTGGATATATATCATATATTTCTATTCCTACATCAGCGATTGCTTTTCTTATATTGTTGAGAACATTTACGTTCATCGAAAATATATTTGCGATCACTTCCATCTTACGAGCTGACATTCAAAGTGGATTTTTTACTCCTTCCTCTAAATCAACGATAAAATATTCAGGAATAACTTTAAGTATTTCTTTATTTGGCATATCAACACCATTTTTAGCCATTTCAAGAGCTCTATCAATATCTTCTTGAGTGATTTCTGTTCCAGATATAGCTACTACTCCTTTACTCGTAAATACTTCAAAAGAAGATGAGTTAAAAGAAATGTATACACCTGAAACTTGTTCTCCAGCCATCTTTTCAGCTTCTTCTAGAGATTTATCGAGATTATTTTTAAATTCTTCCATATCAAGAATATTTCCCTTTCTTATAGCATTTGAAGAAGCGATACCTATTCAAAGTACTTGAAAGTTCTTTCCATCCTCCTCATCAAACTTCCCTATAATAGTCCTAATTTTGGAAGTTCAGATGTCAATCGCAGTAATTACTCATTCATAAGACATAGTCCTTTTGTTTAATGTTCTAATAATTTATACGAACTTTGCATCTAATTGATGCTACTTACACCTTTTTATTGTGTTTTTTCTACTGGGAAATTATACCGAGACTGGCTTCTTTTTCAAAGAAACTTAAAAAATACTCCAAAATAAACGTCAAGCAATACTTTTGTATATATGGAAACTTTTATGGTAAAATGAACAAGATTAGTATTCACACACGAGATTACACAACTATGTTTAACCTAACATACATCCTCATTATATTTATCCTCCTACTCAACTTAGGGCTTTTTGTCATAGGATGAGATATGCTTGCGGATGAAGGGAATGTAAAGTATTTTATACTTGCTCCAATATTCTTTTTTGAAGCGATACTCATCATCTGAATTATCAAAACAGTATATGAAAAGCCTATCATAGAGCTTGAATACACTATAAAAAGGTTTATCTTGTGACAACTCAAAAATCAAAAAATAGATATAGAGTCCTCTACTAACCCTCATCTTGACTACGTCATAAAGTTTTTTAGTAAGACGCTCAATACTCTCAAAAACATAAAAGATGAATTTGTTCATGGAAAAGAAATAAAGTCTGAAGTAACCCTTGCTCGTGAAATACAAGATAAACTCCTTGCAAAAACACTTCTTTCTATACCAAGTCTCAATATCATCGCAAAATCAAAGCCTGCTGGAGAAATAGGGGGAGATAGCTACGATGTTATACAAGAATGAGATAACTATTATATGTACGTAGGAGATGCTACTGGGCATGGAGTGTGTTTCAAGATAAAGTCAGGTTGAGTTGCTCTAGGAATGATAAAAGATATCAATAAGCTCCTCAAAGAACAAGAAGTAAAGTTTGAAAAAAACGATATTATCGTTTTATATAGTGATGGAATCACAGAATGTATCAATCAACCTACCAAAACTGGAAGTGAGCAAATGTTTGGAGAAGAAAGACTCATAACTGCTATAGAGTCAGCTCCAAAAGTACTAGGTAAAGCATATAAAAATGCGTCGAACGTTTTTAACAACATCACTATAGAAGTTTCAAGGTTTATGGGTTACAAGCATACGCAGCTTGATGATGTCACTCTCGTGGTCATACATTATAGAGGTGATGACTATGATATAAAAGATGATGCTAACCAAACAGTTACTCACGATCTTCTCACTGAGTGGCACTGGTAATTTTTCCTATTTTTCAGACTCATTTTTTCATTTCTACATTATTTTTTACAATGTTCTAGTTTATTTGTTGCAATAGTTTTGATGTTTACGACAGACAAACTATAATTTTTGCATACTTTCGATATTATCTAATACTTTAGATTTGTGGCAAATCAAGAAAAACTTGTTGAGCTGATCAAGAAAAGATACACTTGAGACACACACTGATATACAAAAAAAATCGAGAAGATAGAGATACCTTCTGCTGAAAAAGTCGACCCAAAAACATCAAAGGAAGATGATAAAAAAGTTCTTCAAAGTGAGAAGGACTATAAAGAAGCTCTTGCCTATGTAAAGGATATTATCTCTCCTGCTTTTATGAAGATATATCCTGACAAGATACGTGTAAATAATACATTTGCGAAGACGTTTTTCATATATGCATACCCAAGCTTTTTGGAGGGAAACTGGCTTTCCCCTATCATAAACTGGGACGTGAAGTTTGATATGAGTCTCTATGTATACCCAATAGAGAGTGCCTACATACAAAAGTATCTTCGTAAGAGACTTACTCAGTTACACTCAGAGAGAAGTATCAACGCTGAAAAAGGACTTATAAACGACCCTGCTATAGAAGCTCAGATACAAGATGTAGAAGAGTTCAGACAAAAACTTACCAGAGGTGAAGAAAAATACTTCCATTTCTGACTCTACATCACTATTTACTCTGAAGAAGAAGAAAAACTCAACAAAATAGGAAAAGATATAGAAACTATTCTTGCTGGAAGAAATGTACTTCAAAAACAAAGCTACCTGAGAAGTGAGCAAGGGTTTATATCAACAGGTCCATTTGCGAAAGATGACTTGGCAGTATATAGAAACATCTCTACATGAGGACTTTCTACCACATTTCCTTTTTCTAGTTCTACCCTTTCACATGATGATGGTATTTTATATGGTATAAATACCCACAATAACTCTCTGATTATTTTTGATAGATTTAAAACAGAAAATGCCAACATGGCAGTATTTGCGAAGTCATGATCTGGTAAATCTTTTGCAGTTAAACTCGAGATACTCAGAAGTTTGATGCTCGGGCTTGATGTCATCATCATCGACCCTGAAAACGAATATAAATCACTTGTTGATGCTATCGGAGGAAGTTACCTCAATGTAAGTTTGAACTCAAGAGAGAGAATCAGTCCTTTTGACCTCCCACTCTGACTCAAAGACCAAGATGCCCAACCTGGTGACCTCCTCAGGTCTGCGGTTATAAACCTCTTGTGACTTATGAACCTTATGCTATGAAAACTCTCACCAATAGAAGAGTCTATCATGGAAAAGGCACTTATGACTACCTATAGTTTGAAAGGTATCACTATCGAAGATGATAGCGCTGATGGAAAAGAAATTCCTATCATGAAGGATCTCCAAGATGTACTCGAAACTATGGATGGTGGAAAGACCCTTGTACAAAGAATGGAAAAATATACGAGCGGTATATTTGCAGGAATTTTCAGTCAAAGAACCAACGTTGATCTCCAAGACGGACTCCAAGTATTCTCTGTAAGAGACCTAGACGAGATACTCCGTCCTATAGCGATGTACGTTATACTCAACCATATATGGAACAAAGTAAGAAGCTCAAATAAAAAGAGACTTTTGATAATAGATGAAGCATGGAATATCATGCAGTACGAAGACTCTGCGAAGTTTTTGTTTGGACTCGTAAAAAGAGCAAGAAAGTACAACCTCTGAGTCACAACAATCACCCAAGATGTAGAAGACTTTATACAAAGTCCGTATGGAAAACCTATCGTTACCAACTCTTCTATCCAGCTCTTGTTAAAACAATCAAGTGCTTCGATAGATGTACTACAAAACGTTTTTAAACTTACTGACCAAGAAAAATACATACTCCTCAACTCTGCCGTATGACAAGGACTGTTCTTTGCTGGTACAGAGCATGTTGGGATACAAGTTGTAGCGAGTTATTATGAGGAAAAGATAGTGACCACAGACCCAAATAAAAAGAGTTAAATTTACTTTCTAGCTTTTTTCTATGAAAAAAAGATTTCTTCCTTTAGTGTGTTTTCTCGGGACTATCATCTTTACCATACTTGCCTCTATAGTTCCTCTTAACGGAGTAACTCAAGCCGACGTATCAAATAAGTTCTATACCATCATCACTCCTGCTGGGTTTACTTTTTCTATTTGGCTCATCATCTATTTATCGTGGTTTGTCATCTCTATGATGATAGCTTTTAAAGATTTCAAGATAGATAAAGAACAAAAACTTTTGTTTAGTGCTTCTATGACACTTACCGCTCTATGGCTTGTTCCTTGGCACTTTTCGCATGTTTGAATGAGTCTCTCTATCATTTTCCTTTTACTGTTTATGCTCGGGTTCCTCCTTTTTGATGTAAAAAACAATGAAGTAGATAAAAGATTTGAACTCACTATAGAATTGTTCATTTGATGGATACTTGTAGCTACACTTCTCAACACTCTCGTTTTTCTCGTAGCCATAGGGCAACAAGGACAATCAATGCTTGAGATAGCTATTGGAATCGCATTTTTATTTATGGGACTTATCGCTAACCTCTTTCTCATCAACAAGATGGACGCATATATCCCTGGACTCGTCTATGTTTGGGCGCTTTATGGGATATATGCATGACAGTCAAACTTTTATATCAAAATCACTGCCCTCCTTTTTGCTATAGTTTTGCTTCTCAATCACATTTACCTAAGGAAGAAAATATACAAAAAAACCTTAAAACAACTTTTTAAAAATTAATTTTGCTTTTTTAGGGAAATCTATACAATGTAGCCGGCTGCTTCAAAAAAACAGAGAAATACTAAAGTGATTGGTCCGAAGCCAAAATATGCTCTTCTAGTACAGTACCTGAAAACATTTTTAAATACCAGTATAATATACGTCAATATGTCTAAACCAGTTAAATGATACATTAAACTTCAGATCAAGTGAGGACAAGCAAATCCTGCTCCTCCAGTAGGTCCAGCGCTTGGACAGTATGGAGTTCCTATTCCACAATTTACTCAAGCGTTCAACGACCAAACAAAAGATAGAATGGGGATTATTCTTCCAGTAATTATTACTGTATACGAAGATAGAAGTTTTACTTTCATAGTAAAACAACCACCTGCATCAGTACTTGTAAAGGGAAAATTGAAACTCGAAAGTGGTTCAAAGGTTCCTCATAAGGAAAAGGTAGGACACCTTACATTTCAACAACTTAAAGAAGTAGCAGAACAAAAAATGCCAGATCTTAACTGTGTTGACCTCGCAGGTGCGATGAAAACGATGATGGGTGCTGCAAGATCTAGTGGGATTACTACAGATATTGATAGACTTACACTTAAAGAACTTAGAGAAAAAATCGCAAAGATGTAATTATCTATGCAACAGAGGGAGTATTTCCCTCTTTTTGCTCTCATAGTCTAGCGGTTAGGACGCTGCCCTCTCACGGCGGAGACAGGAGTTCGATTCTCCTTGGGAGTACCAAAAAAATAATTAAAAA
>CAYTMN010000033.1:0-12475 GCA_964438925.1 uncultured Candidatus Peribacteria bacterium | reverse complement strand
TTGAACTAGGGACCTCGTCCTTATCAGAGACGCGCTCTAACCAACTGAGCTATACACCCGTATGTTAATAAAAAAAGTAGAACCGTGGAAAGTAGAATATTATCCCTTTCAACCTTCTACTCTATTTTGTTTTTAATATGGAGCGGGTAATGGGACTCGAACCCATAACCCTCTGCTTGGAAGGCAGATACTCTAGCCAATTGAGCTACACCCGCACCAGAGTACCTAAAATATTAGGCGAGTGGTATAATATAAAATTTCATTTTATTGTCAAAATTTTTTTTCAAAAAAAGTTTATCTTCAAACCTCTGAGAAAAAGAGTCTTTTATAAGATAGGGGCTTATTTTTGAATTGATGCTGAGAGTATATCTGCTACTTGAACGTATGAAGTCCATTTCATAGCATCTTTTCCTGCCTGAGTTTCTACAGCAAGAGTTATGCCATCTTTGTGTCTTTCAACTCATACGAGGATTCATTCTATTTCACGTTTTACAAAGTTTTTCCCTTCCTCAGTTCTCATATAGAGATTGTCTTTTGCACGTATGTGGGCATCTGAAGCACCTGGAGTTTTAGCAACTATTTTTACGTTTTGTTTTCTTATCCCTGTGTGAAATGCAGCTTCTACAAGAGCTTCTCCTGTAGTAGAGATATAGTCTTTTTTTGTTTCCATATATATCGTCTTATCAAATAAGTCCGCATACTCTAAAAAATAAAACAAAAAAGTCAAATCGCGAAAAAATTAAAAAAACTCCGTCGAAGCGGAGTTTTTAAATATTGAAAAATATTATTTATCTTTGAAGTCACCAAAGTCTACTTTTGGAGCATTCTTAGCATCTTCACTTGCTTCAAATCTTGTTTTTTGTTGAAATCCAAACAAAGAAGCGATGATATTTTTAGGGAATATTCTTACAAATGTATTGAAATCTTGTACTGATTCGTTGTATCTTCCTCTTTCAGTAGCTATTCTATTTTCAGTTCCTGCTACTTCAACCATAAGGTCTCCAAACTGTTGGCTTGCCTTGAGTTCAGGATAGTTCTCCGTGATAGATATGAGACGAGAAAGTGCTTGAGAAAGGCCATTTTGTTGTTCTTGAAACTTCGCAACTTCATCTACATTATTTACATCTATTTTAGTATTGGTTGCACTTGCTCTTGCTTTTACTACTGCCTCAAGTGTTGCTTTTTCAAAGTTTGCAGATCATTTTACGATTCCAACAAGATTATCTATGAGATCAAGTCTTCTTTGGTATTGACTCTCCACGTTTGCCCAAGCAGTTTTTACACCTTCTTCTTTAGTTACAAGAGTGTTATATGTTCCAGCAAAAAAGCTATAAATAGAAAATGCTACTACTAGAAGTGCTCAAAGTACTATCCAGAGAGTAGGAAACTTTTTTGGAGCTTCCAAAGGAGTTGCTGGAGTCTCAGGAGCTGTTACAGCTTCAGGAGTTTGTATAGGTTCAGACATAGGATAAATATTAAAAAGTAATATAGGTATTGTAAAGATATTTTAAAAAACTCAAAGTTTTACCATCTTCCACTACTTCCACCACCACCAAAGCTACCGCCACCAAAGCCTCAAGAGCTATGTCCACCACCGCCAAAGCCACCACCACCAAATCCTCAAGAACCACCGCTTCATCATTTACTTTCTCCAGAGGAAAAAAGAGAAGCAAATAACCAGATAAGCAAATTGATAATAAAAGCATATACCCCTATAACTATATAACTTATAGGGAGAGTGACGAGGTACGTTATGAGAAACTTTTTAAAAAAGGTCGCCATATTCCCACTACGTATATCTTCTCGGAAAAGAAATCCCGATATGATCGTCGCGATGATAAAGTACCGAATAAGGATTGTAGGATCTACTTCAAATCATGGAGTTTGTTCGTCAGCATACTTTGATATCACTCATGGATCTTTTGCAACATATTTTTCCATATCTTGAAGTGCTCAGAGCAGTCAGCTATAGTAGTCTCCATTACGAAAGTTTGGCGGAAAGTGGCGTTCTCAAATACGTTTTGTTATGAGGTCTGGGAGAGCTCACTCTACTCCATATCCTGTGGAGATATTCCATGCTCTATCATCAACTGCTACCAAGACAACTATACCATTATCTACATCTTTTTTCCCAACCCCAAGACTGTGTCCTATGTTGGTTCCAACCTGTCCTATGTCTTCACCATCGGTAGTTTTGAGAAGTACGGTAAAAATCTCTACCGTATACTTTTTTCGAATATCTCGAATAACAGCATCAAGAGAGGATTTTTGACTGTCACTGAGGACTCAAGTCTCATCGTACACGTATATAGAAAGTCACTTGAGAGTATCTATATTTATAGCATATCCTTGTGGTATTAAACAGAAGATGAGCAGAAAAGAAAAAAGTATTTTTTTCATATTACTCGAGGGTTATACTTCAAGAAAGTGTATCCTTTCCATTTACCAGTACTTGTATATTTGGACTACTCGTCACAAACTCTAACTGTTTCTTTTTTATGACTATATTTACATATTGTTTTGCTTCCTTTTGCTGTATTTGCGATTCTTCTCCAACCCTTTTTTCAAACATATACCCAAGAAAAAACGCAAAGACGATGAGAAATGTAGATATAAATACCTGTTTATTTTTCATTTTGTCTTTTGTAAGCTAGAAGAGTATTTTTCATAAGATGGAGTACCGTCATCGCTCATACTCCACCAGGTACAGGTGTTATAGGGTGACCTGAAGTTTCTATCTCTTCAAAACGAGCATCACCATATATCTTTCCATCAACAACAGTAAAACCAACATCTATCACGACACTTCCTGACTTGAGCATATCTTTTCCTAAAAGTCATGGCTTTCCAGCCGCAAGGACAACAATATCAGCATTTTGTGTATAGTATGCTATATTTCCTGTATGACTGTTGCAGTTAGTAACAGTAGCTCACTGTTGTATCATGAGGTTTACTAGAGGCTTTCCAACTATGTTACTTCTCCCTATAACTACTACTTGTTTTCCAGTGAGAGAGACAGAAAGATGCTCTAGTAGATGCATCACTCCAGCTGGAGTACAAGGGACAAATCCTTCAGTATCTCAGATGACTACTTTTCCGATATTGAGAGGATGAAAGCCGTCAACATCTTTTGTAGGAGATATAGTGGAAATCACCTTTTGACTATCTATTTGTCCAGGGAGTGGGAGTTGAACCATACACCCGTGAATAGAGGTATCTTTATTGATAGTTTGTATCATCTCAAGCAGGTGAGACTCTGTAGTATTTTCTGGTAAATGGTGCAAAATAAATTCTATTCCCACTTTTTTAGCCCATTTACGTTTTTGCTCTATATAACGCAAACTCGCACTGTTATTACCTACGAGAAATGCGCAAAGTTTCGGCGAAATATCAAGTTCTTGAATTTCTTTTTTTATTGAGTCGTAGTCTTGTTTTGCTATTTTCTTTCCATCGATAATCATGTCAGACTTTTTATGTATATGCGTAGAGTATTCTTTTTTATAAAAAATTCAATTTCTCATTTTATCTTTTTCAATATAATTTCGCTATTGATAAAAATATATTCTATGAGAATCCCAAATAAAGTTTTAGCTTCCATGGTTTTTGCATGAGGAATCGGCTTTTTCTACCTCATATATCTCTATTTTTTTGTGTATTTTACTTCTACTCTAACGCTTATTTCAAACGTAGATGACTTTAAAGTACAACTCTATGCAAAAGAAGTTGCGGGAAAATTTGAGAGAAGTTGTAAAGAAAAAACTTGTACCCTCAACGATATTTCTCCTTTTATATATGTTTTAACAGTTACAAAAGAGGGGTATGAAGCATACTCTACAACCGTTGACCTCAAGTGAGCAGTAAAAAAAGAAGAAACCATACAACTTAAAAAAGTTATATCACTTCAAGATATACAAAAAAAAGAGGTAACGAAAGAAGAAAAGGTAGATATGATAAAACTCAAAGCAAGAGCGATATATATTGAAAAAGTAGATGATGTATGAATCATGTATTTTACTCAAGGAGAAAAGTTTGATCTCTATCTTTCTACAGGTTTATGATCCGACGTTCTTATTGGAGCATTTAACAAATACCCTAAAGAAGATATATCTATCACTAAAGTCCTCACTTCTACAGGACAGGTATGTATATCACTTGGAAAAGAAACGTTTATATACGATGCAGTTGACGACATTCTTGCAAGCATTGAGCTACGAGTTCCAGTAAAGTATGCAAAGTATGATGCCTTTTCGAAAAAATATCAGCTCATTACTGCAAATGGAACATTTGTAGTTGATGGAGCAACATTTCAGGTGACATTTGCTCCTATTTTCCAAGATTATATTACGGTATCTCCCAACGAAGTCATAGGTATTTTGAGTAAAACAGACGAGCAGCGTAGAAAAAACTTTGCAGTACCAGAAACTTACAAGGACTCTACAGTCCTTTTGAAGTATTCTCAAGATACGCTCCAAAAAGAAGTCATCTTTAGTACCTCAAAACAAATAGAAAAGATATATCAAGAAGGGAAACAGATATTTATAGAAGATGGCGAAGGCGCAAAGTCTCAAGTTACCTGAGTGATAGACTAAAAGTACTACAATAAAAAACCCCGCATTTGCGGGGTTTTTTGAAGTTTCTATTAAAAAGGAATATCAGCAATGCTTATCTCTTCCTCATCTTTTGGTTTAGTTTTCTTTACCGCAGGAGTTGACTTCACTGGTGAATCTTCCTCTTCTTTCTTTCCAAAAGAAGGAGCGCTATCAGAGTTTCCATCAAGCATGATCATATTTTCTCCGACGATCTCAGTCTTGTATTTTTTTGTTCCATCTTGAGCTTCCCAACTTCTTGTTTGAAGTCTTCACTCTATGTATACTCTTTTTCATTTCTTGAGGTATTGAGATGCTATTTCAGCAAGTTTTCCCCATAAAACGATGTTGTGAAACTCTGCCTGTTCTTGTTTGATACCACTGTTGTCAGTGTAGTTTCTGTTAGTCGCCATACTAAAGCTAGTAACACTTTGTCCGTTTGGTGTCGTGCGAAGTTCTGGGTCAGCAGTAAGTCTTCCGATAAGTTGTACTTTATTTAAATCCATATAAAAAAAGTTAAAGGGGTAAATGAGTATGCGTTATGTATAGTGTTATGCGTAATACTCAAAAATAAATGTTATTGATTGTGTGTACAATCTTACTCAATATACACATTTTATATATATTTCAAATTTTTTTTTGAAAAAGGTATGTTTTCTCATAAATAAGCCACTTTTTTTAGTGAGATATACAAAATAAAAAATAAAATAATGCCTTTGAAATAAAAAACAAAAAAGTCAACTAAATATAAAAACTTTGAGCTCTATTTTTTGCTCGGTATGCAAACTTATGCTACAATTTCTAGGAAAGTAATTTTTTAAAGCAATCGTTTATGATTAAGAAAAGTATACTCTACACCTCAATTGTTCTCTTATGTTTGGGAATAACAGGTGGTGTGCAAACTTTTTCTGCAGATGAGTGAACCAACTCAGAACCAACATATATCAAACTCAGGCCGGTAGATATAAATACCTTTAATGAGTATAGATATAAGATAACAGAACAGTACTTCAATCTCAGAGAAAAGTTCAATATAGATGGAGTTCTCGATAGAAAAGTGCTTGAAAATATCGCCATTCTTGCAGATAAGGGATATAAGTATCTTCCAGATAACCTCACTAACAAGAACCTATACAACAACCTCCTCACAGAAATCAAAAAATGAGCAAAGTATCCTGACAATGAGTCTAGCTATACTGCTATAGTAAAGGCAATAGAGTCATATCTTGAAAGTACAAAAATAGATGCAGTAAAAGGGACGATAGAAGCATCTCCAAAGTCTGGAAATGCGCCACTTACTGTAACTCTCAGAGCAAAAGTAACGGACCCAACAGGTACAAAGATTCCTGACTATAACTATATATGGTGGATTGATAACGGAGGTCGTAGAGAAATCATCGGAAGAAAAATATCTATCAACTATATTATAAGAGATGAAGGGAAGACTACTATCTTCCTCGATGTTGTCTCAAATCATAAAAATGAATCAGGGTACACTGATGTACTTCCTTTTAGTTCACGTACAGAAATAGAAGTAAAGGAAAAAGTTGCTTCTATGATCGTAAAGGTAAATGGGGAAGATCTCAGAAACAGAGAAGAAATAAAGTTTAATCCAGATGAGTCTGGATATGGACTTATATTTGATGCGACTTCTTCAACTCCGACTTCAGGAACAAAGTTTATCTCAACAAAGTGGAACTTTGGAAATGGAGTAAAAAGAGAGTATGATGGAGGTCCAAAGATTGAACGTATTACATATAGAACAGAAGGAGAATTTACAGTAACACTTGAACTTAAGACAAACGAACTCAAGTCTATAGAAAGAAAATTTAAAGTTATCATCAGAAAACCTATTGCATCTATCAACGTGCAATCAGAAGAAGGATTTATAGGAGATAAATTTACGTTTAAAGCAAAACCAGCTGGAACAAGTAAAGATCTATCATATAGCTGGGAAATTCTTGATATTGAAAATGATAAATCTATCTTAAAAAAAGAAGGAAGCACTATCACACAAACATTTGTACAAAAAGGAAAATATAACGTAAAACTTCACGTTATGGATCCATCAGGAGAAGATGATCTTGATTCAAAGATTATCTATATTAACTCAAGACCTCCTGTAGCAGAGTTTTCATACACTATTCCAAAAACGCACAAACCAAACTCAGTTCGTCTCGACGCTTCTAGAAGTCATGATCCTGACTTTACTGACGATGGAAAACTTGTATTTAACTGGATTATAGATGGGGAAAAAGTAAACCTTGAAAATCCAAGCTCAAATGGTTCAGTAGGTTTCTATACATTTGATAGTACAGGTGACCATAGTATTGCTCTTGAAGTAGTTGATCCAGATGGTATATCTTCTGTAAAACAAGACAAAGTATCAGTAAAATCTATTCTTGCACTCGACTTTGCAGCATACCCAAGAGTTATTCAAAGAGACCAATTTATAAGATTTGTAGGTGAGTCAAAAGATGCAGACTTTTTTGAATGGGATTTTGGTGATGGAGATAAAGAAGGGGGAAGAGAAGAAAAAATATCTCACGTGTTCAAGAAAAGTGGAATGTTTGACGTGAAACTTACGGTAAGAGATAAAGAAGGAACTACAAACGCGTATTCACAAAAAGTATATGTAGGAGACTCACTTTCTCCAGTAGCACTTATGAATCTTTCAAAAGGAACAAACGAAACTCCTCCTATCGAAGAAAATGGATGTTCATGAAATCCTGCATATATAGTAGATAGAGTAGAAACTATCAAGTTTGATGCTGCTGAAAGTATCGATATTGATGGAGATACAAATGGACTTGAGTACTCATGGAAAATAGGAAATGATAAGTTTTCTACCTCAAGAAATCTCACACATAAGTTTGACGAACTTGGATGTTTCCCAATAAAACTCAATGTAACAAGTACAAAAAATGGAAAAATGAGTTCAAGCTCAGGGTATGTAAAGGTAAAAAACCTTCCTCCTGAACTTACATCTCTCCAAGTAAGTATTGCCGATCCATCAACTGACCCAGTAGTGGTAAGTGTAACTGCCATCGGTGCGAAAGACCTAGATGGTGTAGTGCAAGGATATCTATGGTACTACTATACAGATACAGACAATGAACCTCAAGATTTCCGTTCAACAACAAAAAACAGTACAACATTTGTACTCCCAAAGATAACTGGAAACTACTTTTTTGTCCTCGTGATGAAAGACAATAACGAAGCGAGAGTTACTTCTGACGAAATCACTGATTCTCGTTTTTCACTCACTCTTTCAGGAGACAACGTAAACACTCCACTTATAGACCTCAATGTAAATGATAGCTCAGTTTCTATTGGAGACGACGTTGTATTTACCGCAAATGTAAAAAATATCTTAGGAAAAGATATTAGTGGAGAGTCACAGTTCTTTTGGGACTTTGATGGAGATGGATTTTACGACAAGGAAACAAAAGAAAATATAGCACCATACAAGTATACTAAGTCATGAGAGTTTTACGCAAAGGTAAAAGTAAAACATAAAGGTTTTTCAAACGTAAGAAATACTCCTATCAATGTATCAAACAAGCTCGTTGCAGACTTTGACTACATATCTATAGGAAACAAGATTATCTTTATCAATAAAAGTTCAGGAAAGATAGAGAAAATCACTTGGGATCTTTGAGATGGAAAGATAGTAGAAGGAAAAGAAAATCTTGAGCATACATATTCTGACAAGAAAAATACCCATACGGTTAAACTCAAGATAGTTGAAGGAACAACGACAAAACTCATAGAGAAGAAAGTCATTGCAAACCCAGCAAATATTTTGAAGTCAAAAAAGTCAGGACTTGTGCTCTTTACTTCACCAGAGTATAACGATAAATGACAAATAGTTCTGGATAACGAAAATGCAACAGTACATTACTATCTCAAGTCGATTTCAGGAGACATAAAAAAATATGTCGTTGACTATGATGTAGAGTTTGATACCGATGTAAATGGAGGAAAAGATGATGATGAAGACAATGCAAATACTCCATCTATGAGTTCAGGAGATGTTGGGCAAATTATCCTCAATAAAAATAAAGAACAAAAAGTACGTTTTGTTATCAAGGGAACAACAGGAGATGTGATTGACTCATTTGATATAACTCTTGTAAAAAACTATGTAAAAGACGAGAGTGTTGATATTGGAAATATTTCATTTGAAGGAGTAAGTGAACAAGAAAAGAAAATGCTTGAAGACTTGAAGAAACTTGTTTCAGGACTTCCAGCAGAGTACAAACAAGAAGGAGCAAGATACGTTCAGAAACTTCAAGAAGAGTATTCTGACGCTGCTGAAAAGACAAAGATTATTATCGATTTCGAATGATTTTTAGACAATGAAAATATTAAAAATTCTGCTGAAATCATCGCACTTCTAGAGCAGATTCTTGTTTATGGTGAAAATGATAAATCTGAAAAAGGAGTAGCATATAGTGCTCTGAAAAACTTGATACCAGATACGATTACTTGTTCTGTAAGTGGTTCTACAACTCAGTCATGTAAACAATACTTAGTATCAAAACTTGATGATATAAAAGGAAGTTCAGATGTAGAAAAAAACAAAAAGATAGGAACAGAGATACTGAGTGTTATAGGAAATACAGAGTCAATGTCGAGTAAAGAAAAGCTTGATTTTAAAGCAGTACTCAAGACGTTTGTATATGGATGACTCTCAAATATTCCTGCAAGTGAAAAAGATGAGATAGAAAAAGAAACTACAGATACTGGAGAGTCTACAAGTGGAGGAATAATGGGAGTTTTGATATATGTTCTCTATGGAATTATCTGAATTTTTGGAGTACTTCTTCTTGGAGCCCTTTGATTCTGGATATTTTACAAGATGTCAAACAATGACTCAAATGTATCATTTAAAGATTTTATAGCTCAAAAAACAAATGGAGAAAAAGCTGAAACGCTTTCAAATGATGTGTTACAAGAAGTGACTCCTAAAGTACAAGAAACAACTCCAGTTGATCCTCTTGCAGCTCCTGCAACTTCTGCAAAACCTGAAGATACAAACGTCCCAGACTGGCTCAAAGGAGCACAAGATGCTACCGCAATCCCTCAGAGTCCATCTCCAGAAACTCCAACTCAGGCAGCGCCAGTAGAGCAACCAGTTGTAGAAGAGACACAAAAAGTAGAAGTTCCAGATTGGCTCAAATGAGCTTCAGAGACACCAGTAGTTCAAGCTGAAGAACCAAAGATTATTGGAGAAACTACGGCTGAAGTTCCTCCTGCACCTGCACAAACATCACCAGAAGAACTTGTAGTTCCAGACTGGCTCAAAGGAACAACTGTAGATGCTCCAGTAGAAAAAGAAGCCAACATCATTCCAAATCCTCTTGATCTTTCTGAACCAACTGCTCCAAAAACAGAAGTTCCTGCAGATACAAAAGAGATGACATCTGATGACCTCATTATCCCTGAAACAAAAGTAGAAGAACTTGAAGTTCCAGACTGGCTCAAAGGTTCGTTTGATACAGAGAAAAAAGTAGAGGAAACTCCAGTAGTAACTGATACTCCTGTAGAAACACCTACTGAAAAAGCAGAGCCAAAAAAAGCTCCAGCAAAAAAGCCGTCTTCAAAAGCTCCAAAGAAAGAAGAGACAAAAGAGAAGATAGAACCAAAGAAAACTCCTGCAAAAAAAGCAGATAAAAAAGAAGAAAGTACTTCTCCTATAAAAGACGAACTTTGGCAAGATGGTATGCAAATACCAGACTGGCTCAAAGATGCAAGTTCAGGAGATGCAACTCCTCCAAAAAAATAAACTGAAATTTTTGCTTTTTCCTCATCGGGAAATACAATGAAAGGGATTACATATTAATCCCTTTTTTGTATGTTTGAAATGGATATGCAAGTTCTCTTAAACTTTATCATCGCAGGGCTCGTAGGTGCATTTATTGGTCTTGAGAGAAATCTCCCAAGAAAAAGCTTTAAAACAAAACAAGTAGATACTTTTGGATGACTCAGGTCATACGCACTCATCGCTATGATTGGAGCACTAGCAGTTTGGCTTGATATAGCTCTTTGACTCAAAGTGATCACAGCACTTTGAATGCTGATTATTTCTAGCTTTGTGTTAGTTGCATATCATTATGGACTCCAAAAAACAGGGTCACTTGGACTTACTACAGAGTATTCAGTGATTATCACCTACATTCTTTGAGTTCTCGTGATGCTTGGAAACATGAAGTTTGTGCTTATATTTGCTATACTTATAGTCATACTCCTTTCAGCAAAAGACTTTCTTGAAAGATTTCAATCAAGTATTAGTCGTGTAGAGCTTGGACATACACTCAAGTTTCTCGTAGTATCTTTGGTTATACTTCCACTTCTCCCAGATGAAAAATACTCTTTTGCAGCTCTTTTTTCTCTTGCTGGACTTACAGAAGCTTCAAGTTGGAACTTTGCTATATGGCAGATGAAGTTTTTCAACCCATACAGTCTCTGGTTTTTCGTAGTGACGATGTCAGCAATAGGGTATATAGGATACCTGCTCTCAAAGTTTTTTGGAAAAGAAAGTGGAGTCATGCTCTCAAGTCTTGTAGGAGGACTCGTATCATCTACTGCAGTAACTGCAACTATGAGTGAACAAAGTAGTAAAGATGCAAAAAACTACCATATGTATGTAGTTGGAGCGCTTATTGCAAACTGTATTATGCTTGCGAGAGTTATCTTTATCGTTGCTGTTTTTGGTACTGCTCTTATCCCAACACTTTTCCTCCCAGCTATTATGATGCTTTGAGCACTCGGTGCGTGCACATATTATTTTTATAACAAGTCTAAAACACTCATCCAAAAAACAAAACTTGGAATCGACGAAAAGATGGAGAGTCCTTTCCGTCTCGCTCCGGCACTCAAGTTTTGAGGATATGTGCTTTTTATCAAGTTTATCGCAGGTATAGGGCTTATCTACAAAGACGTATGGGGAGAAAAAGTATTTTACTATATCCTCTGAATCCTCTCTGGTATGGCTGACGTAGATGCTATCACTCAGACGATGTCTTCAAACGCAAAAGATGGTCTTGTTGCCGCAAGTCTTGCAGTAACAACTATTCTTATAGCAGTTATGTCAAACAACATGGTAAAGGGAAGCATCGCTATCAAGTTTTGAGAAAAAAACTTTGGACAAGACGTGATGAAAAGTTTTATCATTTCTATGATTGCCTGACTTTTAGGTATAGCACTTATCAACGTTTTTGGGTAACAAAAAAAGTTTGCAACTTTTTCAAACAGCGATACAGTATTTCTCGCAAACAACCGATTTATTTTTATAACAAATGATTATGGAATGCCAAAATATAGTAAAAATTGATACACATGCTCCAGAGTTTAATCTCCCAGCATACAACCCACTTACTGACGACCAAGAGATGCTTCACTTTATAGACCTCAAAGGAAAATGGTCAGTACTATTTTATTATCCTGCTGACTTTACGTTTGTATGTCCTACAGAACTCAAAGATATGGCTGAGAAAAAAGCACAATTTGACGAACTTAAAGTAGAGATTCTTGCAGCATCGACTGATACTGTTTTCTCTCATAGAGCGTGGGTAAAACACGAGATGTTGATGAAAGAGTTTCCATACAAGATGCTCGCTGACCACAACGGGGAAGTAGCTAGAGCCTACAATATTCTTGATGAAAATTCAGGTATTGCAGGGAGAGGAACTTTTGTCATAGATCCAGATGGTATCGTAAGAGTTATCGAGGTAACAAGTGGTCCACTAGGACGTAACTCAGACGAGCTCATAAGAAAGATAGAGGCACTCCAACATATGAGAAGCAACCCAGGGATAGCATGTCCTGCAAAGTGGGTACCAGGAAACAAAACACTTACTCCATCTATCAAAATAGCAGGAGAA
>CAYTMN010000032.1:7877-12475 GCA_964438925.1 uncultured Candidatus Peribacteria bacterium | reverse complement strand
GAAAAGTTATAGAGATACAGGCAGATCAGAGTGTGGATATGGTGGCAAAAGAAATAGCTATGGCTTTACATTTGGAAACATGATTTTAGTCTTTGTATGACTTCATGGAGCTTGAAAATGAACTCAAGCAAGAATCTTCCAAGAAAAGTATGGTTTTGTAGTGTATGAATCAAGTCATATTCTCAGACATATTTCTCAAGAAAATTCTTCAAGATGACTTGTTGTAAAAAACTGCATGGAAAATGGGAAGTTTGTTCCAAGAGAGATTATGGAAAGTATTATTGATGATATACTTAAAAAGTGAGAGCCAAATATTATTCTAGATTGATTTCTCAGGACTCTAGATTCTCAAGATTTACTCTTTTCTAAACTTTCAAATTTTACGGTTGTAGAATTTCATTTTACTTTAGAAATGGCAAAAATGAGACTGAACTGAAGAATGTATGACCTCAAAACTGGTGAAACTTTTCCTGCTGGAACTCTTCTAAATCCAAAGACAAACGAACCTCTTATACAAAAATCGTACGATACTGATGCTCAAAAAATAGAGAAAAGACTACATTTGTATATGCAAGAGACAATTCCAGTAATTGCAAAAATGAAGGAAAGTTGAGTAAAAATAGTAGATATTGATGCTACAAGAAGTATTCCAGAAGTAACTTGAGAGTTGTGTAAGAAATTAGATATATAACAAAAACTATGTTTAAAATATATACAGTATTCCCTCGATGATTTTGTGCGTGAGTTTTTCGTGCGGTCAATATGTTACAAGATGTAGTAAAAAAGTATGGAACTCCTATCTATGTAAATCATGAAATAATCCATAACAAATTTATTATCTCCTATTTTGAAAAACTAGGAGTAATATTTGAGCCCAATTTAGAAAATATACCATCTGGTAGCATCGTAGTTTTATCTGCTCACTGAGTATGACCAAGTTTTAGAGAAAAACTTAAAGAGAAGTGACTCAAATATATAGATGCTACTTGTCCTTTGGTTGAAAAAGTTCATAGAGAAGCCAAAATGTTTATAGAAAAAGGATATAAGATACTTTATATAGGTCAAAAAAACCATCAGGAAGCTCTCTGAGTGTATGACTATGATACAGCGCAGATTCATATACTTTCAACGAAAGAAGATGTTGATATGCTTGATGTATCATTTACTGATTGAAAACTTGCTCTTTTGACGCAAACTACTCTTTCTGTTGATGATACAAAAGAAGTGATAGACTATATTATACAAAAGTTTCCACATGTAGAAATTCCAAAAGCTTCCGATATTTGCTATGCAACAACTAATAGACAAAATGCAGTAAAAGAGCTCTCAAAAATAATAGATACTCTCTTTGTCGTTGGTTCAAAAAATAGTAGTAACTCAAACAAACTCAAGCATCTTGCAGAAAAACTTTGAAAAAAGGCATATTTAGTAGATACTTATGAAGATATACTCGATGAATACTTAGTGAATGCAGGAGATATATGAGTAGCATCTTGAGCTTCTTGACCTGAGGAACTGGTACAATGAGTGGTGAAATATTTAGAGTCGAAAGGAGGAACATTTACTGAAGAGTTACGAGTAGTAGAAGAAAAGGTAACTTTTCCATATACTTTAGAACTCATAAACTAAAGCAGTTTTTAAGAAGTCTTCGAATGTTTGGAGGATAATCCATTTTTATAACAAAAAATTATGTATTGATTTGAACTTGGTCGTGAATTTAAGTTAAGCGTTGCTGAAATATACGCATTTTTTCCAATGTGAAAGATAGTATACTTCTGAGAGAAAATACTCATACTTGATGAAGTAAGTAAAGAAGATATAGAAACTTTTTCGCGTAGATGTTGAGGGGTTATAAAAATATTTCTTGTTGAAAAAGTGCTTAAAACTGCGACATTTTCTGCTCTTGTTGATTTGAGTTTTGACTTTCTCTCTGCTGGAAAAGAAACATGAAAACTCAAGTATGGGGTAAATGTTTTTTGAAAAAGTACCATATCTTTGAGAAACTTTGTTCCAAAACTAAAAGCGAAATTTAAAGAAGCTGAAATGTCTTCTCGTTTTCTCAATCAAGACTTTCAAAATCTTAGCTCTGCTATTATTTTGTGAGAAAAACTCGCAGCTTCAAAGTCAGATATCAACATCGTATATGGTGATAGATGAATCTATTTTTGACCAACTATTTGGGTGCAAGATATAAATGCATACTCAAAAAGAGACTTTGGAAAAAAGAGAGATATGGAAGTATGAATGCTTCCTCCAAAACTTTCTCAAACGATGATACAGTTGGCTGCTTGAAATAAAAAAAGTTTTCGCTTGTATGATCCTTTTTGTTGACTTGGGACTGTCCTTATAGAGTCTATTTTGATGGGAAATGAAGAAGTGTATGGAAGTGACTTGCAGCCTGCTATGGTTGAAGCTACAATGCAAAACTTAGACTTTATAGAAGAAAACTTTGAGACTCCTGCGGTAAAAAGTGCAGTGATGGTACATGACGCAAAAAAGGTACAAGACTGAAAAATAATGAAAGATATAAAAGTAGACGTAATTGTTACAGAGTGATACCTCTGAGAACTCTTTACTCATAGAGATATTACTTTTGAAAAAGTAGCTGAGGAGAGAAAAAAACTTGAGCTTTTGTATAAAGACTTTTTTTCAGGTCTTTCAAGAGTAAGGTTTAAAGGAACTATCGTTATCAGTTTTCCTTTTTGGGATATTCACGGAAAAAATATATACTTTTTTGAAGTATACGATATTATAAAAAGGTACTGCAATATAGAGAAACTCTTACCTACTGGGCTGACTATCAAAGAGTCCCTTTCTGGAAGTCTTTTCTATAGAAGAAGTAACCAAGTGGTTGGTAGAGAGATATTTAAACTGAAAATAAAAATGTAATTTTTAATATTTTTTATGAAATATACTGGAAGTTGTCACTGCGGTGCAGTGAAGTTTGATATAGATAGTGAAGAAATACAATGAGGGATGGTTTGTAATTGTAGTCACTGTAGAAGAAAATGAGTTCTCTTAACATTTATCCCTGAGACTCAGTTTCATCTTATCTCAGGTCAAGATAATCTCTCAGAATATAGGTTTAATAAAAAAGTGATATCACATCTTTTTTGCAAGACTTGTTGAGTTCAAGCATTTTGAAGAGGAGATGGTCCTGGTATGACAGGAACTGTAGCTATCAATATTCACTGTTTAGATGAAGTCAATGAAGAAGCTCTTACAATAGAGCACTATAACGGGAAAGATATCTAAGATATTTCTCCGTTTTCTTTGTAGTGTTCAATCTGATCTATCGTAAAAACTCAACTTTCAAACCTTTGTCTGAGTTTTTGCATCACCTCTAGAATTTTTGGAAGCTGGTTTTGACCTACATTTGTTTCTCATCATATAACAAGTCTATCAAGTCATGGAACTGTTCTTGGATAATCACCTTCTTTAAGAAAGAGAACATCTATTCCCTTTTTTGCACAAAATTGTAAAACTTTTTGGACATCTTCATGAAGTTTTATATCTCTGTCTTCTAAAGTAACTCCGAGCATTAAAATTGCTGGAGGATTGTCGCTGAGTTCTCTTATAGACTGAAAAACAGTTGTTTGAGATATTGGAGTGACTCACAGTGATGAAAATATGTCTTTATTCCCATAAAACCCAATGGTTTTATTTACAGGTTTCTTTGTACTCGGTACTATTTTTAGGTCGGGCTGTGAAGACATTGCTGGAAGTCACATATATGTATTTTTATGAGTAAATACCTGTATTGTACATCTTGTAGAAGAAAAAGCAATACTTTAAAAGGTAACACTTTTAGTCACTTTTTAGTACTTCCAAGCGTCTATTCATCAAGCGAGATCACATACCCATAAAAATCCTTGTTCTTTCATCCATTCTCTTGCTGCTTGTGTTCTGTTTCCATGCCAACAGTATAAAAGGTATTTTTGATCTTTAGGAAGTTTGAGAACTCTCTCTGGAAAGTCAGGCATATAGATGTCATATCTGGCTTTTGTTCAAGATATTTCTCCATAAATCTGTACTTCTTGAGCTGTTCGAACATCTATCAAAAAGTACTCTCATGTATCGAGTGCTTTTTTGAAGTCTTCTGGAAGAAGTTGTATAAATGGTTGCATTAGGCTCTTTTACGAAGTATAGCAAATTCTCAAGGATTTTTTTCACAGTTTACCCATGCTTCAAAACTTCCTCCGTGAGCTGCATCTACTTTTTCGCACTGGCTTTCGTTGAAGCTTTCTTGTATGGTGATTTCTTTATCTATTGAGTGATTTGAGCGAAGTATCTTATATATCGTTTCTGCTTTTTGAGAGATACATCCTGTTGGAGTAAAGAACTCTATTTCTTCTCCAACATCAAACCTATTTTTTACTTCAAGTCTCACCATTTTATGTACTTCATCATATCCTCTGACTATTCCTAAAAATATCTTTGTTTGATATGCTTCATTTCTTTGGTAAAACTGAGCGTTGTGGTTTGGATTTCCTGCGAGAAATCCTGGTATGTATCATCTATTTGCGATAGAAAATAGTTCGTCTGCAAGCGCTTGTACATCAAACTCTTCTCAAGCTTGTATAGCATCGAGCGCTTTT
>CAYTMN010000032.1:0-7867 GCA_964438925.1 uncultured Candidatus Peribacteria bacterium | reverse complement strand
ATCCAACAGATGCTAGGTAGTTTACTGTTTTATTTCTTCCTTCTACTTTAAAACTTATGATTCCTGCATCTACTAGTTCTTTCATATAGTCGATAGCCATAAGATCACGACTATTCATCAAGTATGTTCCGTACTCATCTTCATCTATTTCCATCATATCTCCTCTTCTTTCTTTTTCTTCTACAAAAAAGTTTCCTGTGAGTTCTTGATAGTCCTCAGGTCTTCCAGTAACTGTTTCGAGTTCTGACTGGCTGAGGTCTGACTTGAACACTTTATACTCCCATCTACAAGAGTGACTACAAGTTCCTTGGTTTGGGTCTCTGTTTGAAAGATAGTTTGATATAAGACATCTTCCACTGTACGCCATACAAATAGCACCATGTACAAATGCTTCAAGTTCGATTCCTGGTACTGCTTCATGTATTTCTTTCATCTCTTTTACGCTTATCTCTCTTGAAAGAATGATTCTTTTGATTCAAAGTTCATGCCAAAATTGTACTTGTGCCCAGTTCGTATTGTTTGCCTGAACTGAAAGATGAATTATCGCTTCAGGATACTCTTTTCTTACGATGTTTATAAGTCCTGGATCTGCCATGATAAATGCATCTGGTTTCATATCCATCATCTTTTTAAACTGTGCAAGAAATGGCTTTATCTTTGCATTGTGTGCATAAATATTTGCTGTGAAGTATATCTTTTTATCTCCTGGAAGTGCACGTACATAGTCAACTGCTTCTTGAAGCTTTTCCATAGTGAAACTGTTTTGTCTTGCGCGAAGAGAAAACATAGGAGCTCATACATATACTGCATCTGCTCAGTATGCAAAAGCAAATTTTAGTTTCTCCAAATCTCCAGCAGGAAGTAAAAGTTCTAGTTTATTTGTCATACATAGTGTTAAAAAAGTACAAAAAAAGCCGCGCTACCCAAGAATCTTCCAAAAAATAGAAAAATTCTTATAAGAGGGTTCTGCACGACTTCTCTTAATTTCGAGGCATTTTAGAGAATTTTTCAAAAATGTAAAGAAAATTTTATCAACTCTCTGTAAATAAATAAAAAAGAGGTTGTAGCCTCTTTTTTATTTTACTAGTTTGTTTTTGAATCTACCGTTTTTATGATAATCTTTGCAGCTTCTAGTCTTGTAAGAGTATCAAGTGGTCTAAACTCTGGTCCTGAACCATTGTCCTGTCATGATATGATTCCTGCAAGTTTCGCAGCATTTACATACTTTATCATCCATTCATCTTGCACATCTATAAAGAGTGGAGTAGCAGGTGCTGGAATAGTAAAGTCAGAAAGTTTTAGAGCAAACTTGAGTGCTTCTATCCTTGTTATAGGAGTATCTGGTTTAAATGTCCCATCATTATATCCATTTGTTATTCATAGTTCTATTGCTTTTGCTGCCACTTTTGAAGACCAAGCGTTTCAGTCTAAGTCAGTAAAATTTGAAGTATTTGGTGTTGAATCTGAGTAGTCTACTCCATTTGCTCTCATAGCTATCTTTAAGAGTTCTGCACGAGTGATATTGTCATCTGGTCTAAATGTTTCAGTAGTCGTACTTACGATACCTCTTTGTATGAGTGAGTCTACATACTTATTTCCTAAGTTTCCAGTTGGTTGAGTATCAGTGGTACTAGAAGTTTCTTGAGTTGTTGTATTTGAATCTTGTCCTTGAGAAGCCTCTTCTCTATCTCTTAATGCTTTTTCAAGCACTTCAGCAAAAGTATTTTGAGTTTCATTTGTTTCTTCCTCTACTGTTGTTCCTGTTTGTGTTTCTACTTCTCCTGTTCCAGTTTCAGTAGCTCCAGTTGCTGTTGGTGTAACATTTGTTACCACGGGTGTTGCTACTACTGTTGAAGAGCTAGAAGATCCTCCTCCTCCTCCTCCACCTCCTCCAGATGGTCTATTGTAAGTCAAAGAGATTTGGTTTGAAGCTGTGTTGTTATTTCCTGCTAAGTCAGTAGATGTTGAAAGTGCAATATCTGTTGATACGGTTCCGTCAGTTGTTGGAACAATGATAACAGTATATACCGTACTACTTACTGCGTTAAATGATGATTTTGTTCCGTTTACAACGGTAAAATCACTTACTGTAACTCCAGTCATAGCTTCTGAAAATGTCGCAGTGATTGTAAATGAACTTGATGTAGGGTTGGTTGCACTCGTTGAGAGTACCACACTTGGTACTACTGTATCATAGTTCACTGAAAGTTGTGTTGCAACAGTACTTGTGTTTGTCGCCGCATCACTTCAAGCTGCTGCAGGCATATTTACTGTTACTGCTCCTTGAGCTGTTGGAGTAACAAGTATTGTATAGACGGTTGAACTACTTCAAGTAAATGCCGAAGTAGTTGCGTTTGCTACAACAAAATCTCAAGATGTAATCCCCGTTACTGGTTCAGAAAATGTTGCTGTTGCTGTAAATGGTGCATTGGTTGCGCTGCTTGGAGCTGAGAGAACTACCGTAGGAGCTATAGAGTCATAGATTCTAGAGAGTTGAGTTGCAACAGTACTTGCATTAGTTGCTGCATCACTTCCTGCGGCTGCAGGCATATTTACTGTTACTGTTCCTTGTGCTGTTGGAGTAACGAGTATAGTGTATACTGTTGAACTACTTCAAGTAAATGCTGAAGTGGTTGCGTTTGTAACCACAAAGTCTCAAGATGCTATTCCAGTTACTGGTTCAGAAAAAGTTGCAGTTACAGTGAATGGAGCGTTTGTACTTGCTGATGCTGGAGTAGTAAGTGCTACTGTAGGGATTACAGTATCTATAGTAAATGAACTCACTGCAAGTGTATTACTAGCATTTGTTGCAATGTCAGTAACTGTTATCGTACATGCGGCATATGTTCCATCTACTAATGTACTAAAAGAAATAGTATTTACTCAAACTACCGCAGCTGTTGTAGGGCTTACACATCCACCGCTATATGATATAGTTCCTACTTCATCTGAAGTAAATGTATAACTTGGTGTTGAATCATTTTTAGGAGTAACTACAGCTGTTGTTTGAGATATGATAGGTGCAGTACCATCATAGTTTCTTGTGAGTTGTGTCGCTGCAGTACTTGTGTTTGTTGCTGTATCAGTCGCTGCCGCTACTGGCATATCAACTGTTACTACTCAGTCAAGAGTTGGAGTTACGATTACTGTATACACAGTGCTACTTACAGCTGTGAAAGAAGTTTTAGAACCGTTTACTACTGCAAAGTCAGATGATGTTACCCCAGTTACTGGTTCAGAAAATGTTGCAGTCACTGTAAATGGTGCATTTGTATTTGCTGCAGCTGGAGTTGAAAGAACTACTGAAGGATCTGTCCCATCGTAGGTTCTCGCTAGTTGTGTAGCAGCATTACTGAGATTTCATATAGTATCTACAGCACCACTTGCTGCCATATCAACTGTTACTGGACCATCTGTTGTTGGGTTCACTACTATAGTATATACAGTAGTACTTACTGCTGTGAAACTTCCAGTAGAAGCGTTTGATACTGCAAAGTCCCCTGCTGTAACTCAAGTAACGGGTTCGTTAAATGTTGCAGTTACTGTGAAAGGAGCGTTTGTTGGGTTTGAGGCAGGAGTTGTAAGTACTGGAGTTGGAGGAGTTCCATCAAAGTCTCTTGTAAGTTGAGTTGCAACTAGGTTTCCATTTCAAGCTAGGTCATTTGCAGAAGCAGCTGCCATGTCAATAGTTACTGCACCGTCAGCTACTGGGCTTACGAGTACGGTATATACTGTAGAACTTGCTCATGTAAAGCTAGATTTTGTTCCGTTTACTACTACAAAGTCACCTACAGTAACACCTGTTACTGGTTCGCTAAATGTAGCAGTTACGGTGAAAGGAGCGTTTGTTGGGTTTGAGGCAGGAGTTGAAAGTACAACCGTTGGTGCTGAACCGTCATAGGTTCTTGTGAGTTGAGTTGCCGCAGTACTTGTGTTTGTTGCTGCATCTATACCTGCAGCACCAGGCATATCTACTGTTACAGGACCGTCAGCTGTTGGAGTAACAAGTACGGTATAAACAGTAGAACTTACTGGGTTAAAAGCTGAAGTTGTCGCATTTCATGGCACAAAGTCTCCGATAAGTATTCAGGTAACTGGTTCGTTGAAAGTAGCAGTTACAGTGAAAGCTCCGTTCGTAGGGTTTGAAGCACCTGTTGTAAGTACTACTGTTGGAGCAGTAGTATCGACAGTAAATGAAGTTACTGCAAGTGGAGTACTTGGGTTACTTGCACCATCTGTAACTGTTATAGTACAAGCAGCGTAAGTTCCATTTGCAAGAGAGTTAAATGTAATTGTATTAGCTCAAACTACTGCTCCTGTTGCTGAACTCGTACATCAACCTCCGTAAGTTATAGCACCAGTTTCAGTAGAAGAGAATGTATAGTCTGGAGTTGGGTCGTTTGTAATAGCAGGAGTAACTGCCGTGACTTCAGAAAGTGTAGGAGCTGTTATATCAATTACTGTTGCAGCAAATAAAAATGCTGTTCCAGCAGTGTCAGCGGTACATGTTATTTTTGCATCATTTTCAGTACATGTAACTGCACCATGAGAATCCATAGTAGGTTGAAGACCTTCAACAACTTGTTGGACTGTTTCAACACCTAATACTGTATGGCTGAAGTTTGTTCCGTTGATAGTCGCTCTAAATGTCTCTCCTGCAGTAGGAACTGCTGGAGTAAAGTCTACTACTTGAGCAACTGGTATAACTCCAGTAACCGTTGTAGTTGCTGTTATATCTGCTGTTGTTCCGTCAGTAAATGTTATGTTTGTTGCTGAAGTTTCTGTTCCTGTAGTTGTAAATACAGTTGTAGTTAGCCCACCAGTTCAAACAGTCAAAGCTCCGTGTGCTGCATCTGATACGTTTGTAAGAGTATCAAGAACATCAGCAATTTCACTTGGTGTTCTTGGATCGTCTAAAGCTCAACTATTTGTATCTATTGTTGCAGCACTATCAGTACAGTTTAGTTCGTCAGAAGTTGAACCTACAGTTGCTGTAAATGTTACAGTACAAGTACCTACAGTGATAGTTTCAGTATCTGCTGGTGTAGCTCATACTGTTAGTGTCTGAGAAGCTTTTGTCTCAGGTGTGTTTGCAGTCACTTGAGATGCTGTAAATGTCCCGTCGATAGCAAATACTTGAAAAGTATTTAACGGCGATAAAATAGAAAACACAAGAAAGAAAAGCGTCACCTGAGCAACTTTCTTTCTAAGTACGTTAAAAGACATAACCATGGTGTGTAGAGGTTAATAAATAATGACACTATTTATTTTAACCTTTTGTAAATTAAAGCAAGTATTTTTATGCCTCTTCTTGTTGCAAATTGGGTATCAGTATACAAAATATAAATTTGTATTTAATGATTTGTATTTTTAAAAATATGGAAAAAATGCAATTCTCGTAATCCTAAGAAATTTTAGAGAAAAAATACACAACAAAAAAGTCCAGAGATTGTCTTCTGGACTTTAGTATTGATAGAAAGAAGTTAGATTACAAAGTATTTAAAAATATTTCTTGTCTCTCAAAGTTTTCCTCATTTGCTGTTGGGAGAAACTTTTTGAGCGTTTCACAGTCTTCTACTTTTTCAAATATCTGATGAAATGTTACTGCAGTACTATTTTCTGAGAGTGGTACAAAAACTATTTTTGCATCAAATCCAGGATTTGGAACGTGGTAAAGGTGGATATATTTTAGAGGAACTATTTCTTTAAATACAATACTGTTTTTATAGTCAGCTCCGTTTGGCCCATGCATCATAAACTCCCATTTCCCTTCTGGTTGAAACTCAAATACATCTATAGTGTTGGTAAAACCGTTTGGTCACCACCACTCTTTGATGAAGTCTTTTTGCGACCGAGCGCTCCATACTTTTTCAATTGAGTGTTCAAAAATACGCGTACCAATAAGTGTGTTTTCTTTCATGTGCTATATTTTTTTAGTTACTTGAACTTGTTCCTGTATTTTGTTCCCATCTGTTTTTGAGGATCATCAGCTCAAAACGGAGAAGTCTCACTATGTGGTATGTATTTTGGTTTGCGTATCTTGAAGTCATCAGATGCATTTGAACTTTTTCTATTGTCTTATCCATTATGACATATGCTTTTTTCATATCATAATTGGTTTTTGAGAGAACTTTATCTCCAAAAGCATTTACTGCATTTTCTACTTTTGTGATGTTTTTTTGAGAAAGAGTACTTTTTATTTCCTTATACTCTGTTTGTTCATCAAGAGATAAAAATCAAATAGTCATATCTTCTATCTGTGTATCTTTACAACTCCACTGCTCTTTTCCAGCATCTCCATACGTATCTTCACAGTACATTTCTGTTGTTGCTCAAAGTTGACCATCCATGATATGGATAGTATTACATCCGTCTGTTGCTATCTTACATGTTTGTCACTCTGCAGCTAAAAAGTCCGCTGAGGTAGTGTATATTTTTGCTTCCCATGGACGTTCACACTTTTGTGAAATTTCATTCCAAATATATCCTGCTGAAGCTATACACCCGTGTATGTCTTTATCATTTCCTACCATTGTTTGTGCATTTGCAAAAAAACTTGTTGTAAAAGTCATAAGAGCTATAAGAGTCATGATGCTACGTTTCATATAAAAAAGTTTAGATAATAATATGTACATAACACTATACGAAAAAACCAAATAAAAGGGATAAGAAAATGTTTATTGTTTCTCTACATATTTTTTAAAGTTTTCTAAAATCGCTGTCCATCAAGCTATTTGCATATCTTCTGAGTGAATTTCCTCAGCATCAAATACTTCAGTTACTTTTGTTCCTTCTGGAGTTTCTTCAAATGTTACTTCCACGATTCTTCCAGCTGGAAGGAAATATTCTTTCATCTCCCCCATGGTATAGACTATCTTTTTCATCGGTTCTACAACGTCGTACTGCGCAGTAAAGTCAAACTCAAAACTTCCATCTTTTGCCGCATATCTGTTTACAAAAATTCCTCCCACTTTTGGGGTCTCTCAAGTGGCACTTGGACAATGCCAGTCGTCACTTGCAAAGCACCAGTGTACAATATGAACAGGGTTCCACATAGCGTCCCATACTTTTTCAAGTGGAGCGTTTACAGTAACTGAAACTGTAAGTTTTTTAGCCATATTTGGTATGATTAAAGATAATGTTACAATTATAGATATATTTTAATGCTTACAAGTTTTCTCTTTGAGTTTGTCATTTTATTGGTACAATCTCGTTCTAACATATATAACTTTTTCCATGAACGATAGGTCTCTTCTTCCACTGATACTGGTAACTGCATTTTTAGATATCCTCTGATTTTCCCTCTTTGTTCCCGTGATGCCAACTATCACTGCACATTTTATGCAAGCTGAGTCTTGGACTATGTGGGCACAGTCTATTTACTCTCTGGGTATGTTTCTTGCCTGAGCGTATGTTGGGAAACTCTCTGATACGTATGGAAGAAGAAATATGCTTTTGGTGACTACTACTATAAACATTATCGGATATATAACGATGTACTTTGCCCTTCATACTGGGTATAACATCGCTACTTTTGGATTTTGACTATATCTGTTTTCTCGCCTTATCTCTGGTATTGGTGGTTCTGGTTTTGGTGTGGTACAAGCATATATATCTGACATCTCGACCAAGGAAACAAGAGCAAAAAATATGGGACTTATGGGAGCGGCTTTTGGAAGTGCATTCTTGGTAGGACCTGCTATAGGATGAGTTCTCGCAAAGCTTTTTGGGATAGAGTGAATCATAATACTTGCTATAGGACTTATCACTTTGAACTTTATTTGGATATACTTTAAGCTCGAAGAACCAAAGAAACATGTACGTGAGATGACCGATGATATAGATAAGGATTTTGAGTATACTCCAA
>CAYTMN010000031.1:1157-12506 GCA_964438925.1 uncultured Candidatus Peribacteria bacterium | reverse complement strand
GAGTACCAAAAAAATAATTAAAAAAGAGCTTACACATAAGCTCTTTTTTTGTAGATTTCTTCTTAGTTATCTCCTCATCATAAAATCTGAAGTAAATCTAGAAATAAGTTAATAATATCTAGATATATATTTACTGCTATAGATACTGCTGTTCCCCAAGTCTGGTCAGATGCTGCTTTTTCAAGAGTATTGAAGTCATAAATAAGGTATCATGTAAAAATAATCACTCCACAATATGCTTTTATCAAAGAAAGGAGTCTTGATTTAAATATAAACATATTCAGAAGCCCCATAATAATAAGCACCAATAGTGCTACGAATAAAAACATTCACATAAAACTGAAGTCTATATCGCTTATAAATACCAAGCTTGCTGTAGCAAACACGGCAAATGCTGTTGAGAACATTGCCTGAGCTACTATTTTATTCCATTGTTCATCAGAAGGATGTGTCGTAAGATATTCGTCAAATTTTATGATTTGTTCTGCTGTGAGAGTTTCTCATTTTTTCAGGACTATTCATTGTTCTTTGAGAAAAGATCTCAACTTCATATTTACTCCCATACTTTTAATCGTTGGAGATATAATCCATCACATTATCCCTGCAAATACGCTTACCAAAACTAAATTTATAGGGTAGATATCTCAGAAAAAAATAATGGCAAATAATAGAGCAAATAAAAGAATAATCATTATAGTTCCTGTTGGCTTTGATTCTTTATTCATATACGCTGATGCTGCTGTAATGATGAGCATACCTGCCACGATATAAAATGTACGGGCAAAAAGGAGTGTAAACATATGAAGTATTTCAAAAAATAATTTGTACTACTTTATGATAGCATATCTGATTGTAGCTTACAAATTTATGTATATTTTTTGACATTTTATATATTTTATTTATAAATATTTATATAATCTTTATTGTTTCTCTATGTCTCTCACTCCACTTTGAGCAGTAGATCATTTTGTACATATAGGTTTCCATAAAAAACCAACTCCTGAGTTTGATGCCCGTTTGAAGCAAAGACTTGATGCTATTTCTTGAAATGTACATCACCTAGTAAGTTTTGTAGATGAGTCAAAGTACTTTCCTGAAGATGTGGAAGAGTTACAAATCGTTTTTTTAGCACAATCACTTACAGACTTTGTACACTTATGTCACCTCAAGTGAACTATGCCCATTATGCGTGAGCAATTTGAGGCACAAAAAGCTCAAGAAATCAATCCGCAAGTGCGTGCATATCTTGAAAAGCGACTTGATGGATTTTGGCAAAAACTTGAGAAAACAGTAGCGTCCTTTGAGGAGTGGAAGAGCTGAGATGCTGGGAAATTTTGAAAACTTCCAGAAAATATTAAGATAGATATTGATGCTCAAGATGGACTTTTTAAAGACTTTATGGCAAACGATTTTGCAAATGTTTTAGAGGAAATGTGCAAGCACTTTGAGTGACAAAATGTGTACAATATACGTACTTCTGCAGATGTACGTAACGATGATGTTTCCAACCCAAAGAGAAAACAAGAAATAGTATCATACGCTATTGATACTCTTTGAGAAGAAAGAGTGATATTTTCAGGGATGAGAGACGGAGATATGGACAAGATAGTTTGAGCTTTTCAAGCAAAAGAAAGAGATGCAGAGTATGAAGAGTGACTCAAAAAAGCGGGTATCACACTAGAAGCCTACGAGAGAATGCATGGAAATGCAAGTCAGCAAATACTTGATATGCACAGAAAAATAACTCTTTCACGAGCAAATAGAATCGCACAAAAGTTTTTTGAAGAAATAAAAAAGAGATGATATGCTGTGACTCCAAAAACAAAGCACTGGCTTGTAGGTGAATACTATGGAAGATGTGTCAGTGCCTATGGCTCAAATCTGTTTCTTTATAATTTTCCAAAAGATCGAATAGAACCACTAGAAGAATTTTCTCTAGTACATCCTTGAGACAAATAATATGAAAATACAATTCCCACATGACTTTAGTAATGAGGTTCCTTGAAGAAAATGTGAAGGGGCATTTCCTGAGTGGGAAATACCAAATGAAGATATGTATGGATGAGGGATAGAATTTAGTAATATTCCTGATATTTGTAAGACTTGTCCTTATATAGATGCTTGTTGCATGCAAGTTTCTCAAATACTCCTTATGAATATGCCTTTTGATAGAGATTGACTCAATCAATCTTCCATTATTTTTTCAAGTTTCAAGTGATTTGACATAGAAGCTATAAAAAAAGTAACTATTATTGATGCTCCAACAACCAGAAAAAAACCCACTAAAAAACTCCGCTAATATGCGGAGTTTTTTAAAGTCTTTTTAAAGATTACATAGGAGTTACCTCTATAGCTTTAGGTCCTTTTGGAGAATCAGCCATTTCAAAGCTAACATCCATACCTTCACTGAGTCCATCGAAGTCTCTTCCTGCAACATCATTTGCGTGGAAAAATACATCCTTTCCTCCGTTACTTGGTGTAATAAAACCAAAAAACTTATCTCCCATTTTTTTCTTTATCTTCCCTTCCATATAACAAATATTAAAAAATAATCCCACTTAATGAAACTATGGAATTATTATATCTTCCATCTCTTTTAAATGTAGCCACAGTATAATGAAGATTTATAAAAAAGATAGTTTAAATTTAATTCTGTAGCTTTTCCTTGTGTGGAAGCTATTTTTTACAACTATAATCCTCTTGCATATTGTAACCAAAGTCACATGACCATCCTACTGGAGAAAATATATTTTTCGTTGCGTGAGGAGGAAACTTTGCAGCAATACATGACTCACCATCGGAAGTTTTTATATACCATTTATTACACGTCCATCCATTTCCTGCTTCATTGAGTGTTGCATTTTTTGGTACGACTACTTCTATACATCCATCTTTTTGGGAGTTGAGAGTATATCCTCTATTACATGTCCATCCACGTTCATTTGCTCTATATGTAGCGTGCGCAGGTACTTTTACCTCCACACATAAAAGATGTCTCGCATCAGGAATATATCACCGACCGCACACCCACTTTCCTAAAGTCTCATCAAAAACAGCATGTTTTGGGAAAAAATGTGTATGTGTTTTATAGTACTCATCCTCCATACGTTTTTCTCTATGTTCTTGTGTCTCTCTTGGTTCCTCGTAATGTGGTTTTTTCTTTTTTGGAGTTGGAGTAGGATATACAGGTTCAGGCTTTGGAGTCCGAGGTTTTGGCTCAGGTTTAGGTTGCGGTTTTGGAGTTGGTTTAGGAGTCGGTTTTGGATGATCCCGATGAGAAGGTTGAGTCGCTGGTATATGGATAAATACTGGTTCATAAATACTGATATTTTGATATCCACTTACAACATAGTACCCTTGTTCATAACTTTTTGTGTCACTGGGATAGTACGAATAGTAAAAATCGTCACTACTGTCTGTTTCATATGCCCAATCTATGCCCCAGTCATCATCTGCATATACACTTGAAACAGATACAGTTACTATTCACAGAAGTATAAAAAATTTTTTCATAGAGAGTATATTATTAGTGCCAAATTTTAGAAATATTGTATTTTGTTTTTTTTGTAAATATCGCCACTGCTTTTGCTAGTTCGTTGTCTCACAGGTGATCTTCCATCTTTGAATACAGTTTACTACTTCGTTTTTTTATAACTTTTATCCGCGAAACAAATCCATTGGGAACTTCGTTTTCTTTCGAAAGTATGAGTCTTGGTGTATCTGGGAGCATGGTACTTTTTATGGATAAAATACGTACTTTACTTTTTCTTGCTTATGCTGCGTCTTTAAAGTTTAGCTCCTTTCTCGCTTCAGGATTTCTCCTTTTCCTCATTCTCTGCAGTTCTTCATATCCATTTCTATGTATTTCTTCATCCATACTGAGATCTACTGCAACTCGTTGTTGTACTTGTTTTGCCACATCTGGATGAGAGTTAATAATCAGTTTTATAACTTCTACCACTGACTCTATTCTATCATCACTATCGATTATATGCCAAGGACTCGTTTTTCTATGAGTTTTTTCCAACATTCTCTGTTTTGCTTCTGTATAGTAGGCTCTTCTTGATATTGCTTCTTTATCTACCGGAGATTTTTTCCAATTTTTTCGTATATGCTTTGATCTCCCTTTCAGTCTACGTATTTGTTCTCTTTTTGAAACTGAAAGATATACTTTTATAAGGGCGAGATCTGGGTCATCTTCTTGTATTTTTTCTTCAAATGGAATCACATTTTCTCCACACCAATCATACTCATCTTTTGTACAAAATCACATCACTGGTTCTACAAGCATCCTGTTATACCAACTTCTATCATACGCGGTTATTTGTCCGTCTTTTGGGAGGAACTGCATATATCTTTCAAACCACATCTCCCTTTCTTCTTTTGTTGGGATTCAGAGGGCTATGATTTTCATAGCTGTTGCGCGCACGTACTCCGTTGCCCACTTTATAGTATATCATTTCCCTGCTGCATCTCTCCCCTCAAGTACGAGAGCTACTTTCTTTTTTGTTCCTTGTATGAGTTCCATAAATACTGCGAGTGCATCTCTATAGATATCGAGTCTCTGTATTGCTCTATCTTGTGCTATGAGTCGGTCTATGTCACTTTCAGAGTATCACTCTCTGAGATTCCCCTTTCCCATAAGTATTTTTTGCTGTATTTAATTATTTGTAATTATTTTTTGTTATTTGTCAAGTAATATTGCGCTTTTACATACCTATTTTTATCGTACGTCTGCCAAAACGAGCATTGAGCTTTTCAACGGTTTCTTCCATACTTTTTTTCTTGTAAAAGTTTTGATTTTCCCCCTCTAAAAGACTCAGTTGTTTCGGGCTGTATGGACGAAAATCTCAGACGATAACTCCTGTTTTTCTATATATATAAGAACTATCATAGAGCGTTTCAAATATCTCCCTCATCGTCTGTGTAAATACATATCTATCCATAGTATACCCTTCCAGGTGTCGCTCTCCTGAAAACTTTTCTAGCTCTTTTGTTTTGAGGTATATTTTTACATACTTTGCTTCATACTGACGAATAATAAGCTCTTCAAAGACACGATGCAGGTTGAGAAGTAGCTGTGACCACAGGAACTCTTTGTCATTTGTTTTATGATGGTTAAACGAGCGTGTACGAGAAAGTCCTTTGACTCCTTCTTTTGCACGAAACGTCATAGAGTTTACTCCGTTGAGTTCCAGCCAAAGCATCGTACCGTTTTTTCATAGATGTTGAGCCAGATACCAATAGTCGAGTTTTTTATACTCATAGATGGTACGTATTTTCCGTCTGAGTCGTTCTTGGTATCATTTTCCTATAAATGGAATCTTTCAAAAACTAAGAGTTTGAAAAGTATCATCTTCTTGCGACACATCAAGTGGTGCAAATATACCATACGGTTTGCGAATCTTGGAAAATATTTTTGCCTTTATTCGAGTATTTGCTACCCCTATAGAAACAGGGATACCTACTTCTTGGAGTATCTGTTTTTGAAGTTTACTCGCTACTCCTGCATAATCTGTACTATACATATCATCAAGTCCTGTGAGTTCTACAAACGCTTCATCGATACTAAACACTTCCACATTTGCTGTATGAATACGGAGAAATTGCATAAGTTTTTTTGACATCTGTCCATAAAACTTCATATCTACTGGGAGAAAAACTCCATATCCTTTGAGTATTTTTTGAGCATCCCAAACAGTGGTCCCTACTGAGATTCACAAGTTTTTTGCGTTGTATGTTGCTGCGATGACAATATCTTGACCTACACATACCATCTTACCTCTCAGACTTGGGTTACGAAACACTTCACAGCTTGCAAAAAAGCTATCACAGTCGATATGCGCAAATATTTTTTTAGAGGTTTTGAGTTGCATACACAGAAGTTAATATTTTCGTACGAGACTTACCACAACTCCAAATATCTCAAGTTCTGCAGTAGGAATAATGTCTGAATATCTCGGATTGCCCGCACGTAAAAATACCGATCCTTTTGTATCTTTGTCGAAAAACTTGAGGGTATACTTTGAGTCTACGCAGGCCACTACGACATCTCATACTTTTGGAGATTTTGACTTATCTACTACTACTATATCTCCCTCTATAATCCCCGCGTCTTGCATAGAGTCACCTTTTACATGTATGAGAACAGAAGCATATGGCTTCTCTATGATATACTTTTGGAGATCTAGTTGCCTCCTTGTTTCTTCGTGAGCTGGTGTATCAAATCACGCGAAGATACTTTCTATTATTTCTACTATCATACTCTTATTTTTAATAATATATACTTATTATATACTTTTGGAAAGCTTTTTCAATTGTTTTCTTCTATATAAATAACTTGACTTTTTCTCAAAAAAAAGTATCTTTCCTGCCAACCCTTACATATTTTTATGCTTGACGCTCACATTGAGCCCCAAACACCTCCGCCTCATATGCCTCCTCATTTCCCTGTTAAAGACGGGAACACTATAGAAAGATATGACTTCATTCTCCTCGCTTGAGATATTCTCTCTCCTGAGGGAAAACGTCGAGTATTTGCTGACTTTGCAAAGTCAGGACTCCTCTCTGATGCTTTCAATGGGTTCAATGACCTCATAGGACTTCTTCTGTTTCGAGACTATGATAGTTTCTGTGAGTCTCTGAGAAGTAATATAGGATACGTCACTCCATATCAGTGAAGAGTTACAGATTTTATGGATAAACAAATAGCTTGAGACAATATAAAGAGTTGACTCTCTTCTATGCAAGTTGAGCATTTTAAAAACCAACTTTCAAAGTATATTTTCTCCATTGGAGGATCTTCGGTAGTAGAGTTTGAGAGAATCGTAACAGAGATAAATACTCTCGTACAAGAACTCCAAATACAGCAAGCAAGTGAAGCGTGACTCTCTCATGAAGCATTTGAGAAAGGCTTTTCAAAACTCCATTCTCTCCTTTTTAAAGATGTACGTCACCTCCAGTCTATGGAACTGCTTGGGTAACTTTTTGTTGCCCCTTTTTTCTTTTTTCATATACTCACTCCATCTAACTCGCATATATGCAATACGCTAACATAGTTCTCAAAGATGGGAAAGACTTCCCTGTTATCCAAGGACATCCTTGGATTTTTAGTGGAGCGATAGAACAAAAACAGTGAGATACTCAAGATGGTGATATAGTACAAATTTACAGTAAGAAGTGAGTATTTCTGGCTTGGGGATACTACAACAGTACGACATCTATAGCTGTGCGCGTGTTGAGTCGTGAAACCTCTCAAGACCCTATTGCACTCTGGAAAGCAAACATACAACAAGCTCTCACTTTGAGAAATACCGTTATAGATACTACACAAACAAACTGTTATCGTCTCATAAATGCGGAAGCAGACTTTCTTCCAGGTCTTATAGTTGATAGGTATGCTGATACTCTCGTAGTACAAATATCTACGCAGTGAGCTGAGAAACTCAAACATATCACTCTAGAAATACTGATGCAAGAGCTGAAACCTGCATGTATTTTTGAAAATTCAGATACCAATGCTCGAAAAATAGATGGACTAGAAAGTTTCGTAGGAAAACTCTCAGGAGAACTACAAGTTCCTATAACTGTTATGGAAAATGGGATGAAGTTTACGGTAAACTTACTCGAAGGTCAAAAAACTGGTTTTTTTCTGGACCAAAGAGAAGAAAGAGCCATCATAGGACGACTTGCAAAGTGAAAAAAAGTACTGAACTGTTTTTGTTTTAGTGGTGGTTTTTCTCTCGCTGCGAGACTGGGGTGAGCAAGTAAAGTCGTAAGTATCGATATATCAAAAAAAGCGATTGATGACTGTAAAACCAACTACAAACTCAACGGACTCGCAACCCAAGACGATGAGTTTATCGCTGCAGACGTGTTTGAGTATATTGAGCGAGCCAATCTCTCAGAGTTCGATATCATCATCCTCGATCCACCTGCATTTGCCAAGAAAAAAGACGATATACAAAATGCTATCAAGTGATACAGAAACCTCAATGCAAAAACGATGAAAAAGATGAAATCTGGAGCCATACTTTTGACCTGTAGTTGTTCATACTACATAGATACTCCTATATTTGAAGAGACGATTCGTCGTGCGTGAATAGAAGCAAAGAAAAACCTCAAAGTCATAGGACGTCATACGCTCGCGCATGATCATCCTATAAGTTTATCACAAAAAGAAAGTGAGTATATAAAGGGACTACTCTTGAGTGTGAACTAACGAGCTTTCACCCACGGTATAAGACAACTGACTCTTTTCTTGTACTCTTGATATGTTTTATTTCCCTCGTACTTTTTCTCCAACATTGGGACTCCTGAAACATAGAGTAACAGGTAGGTAATCATAGCAAAACTCACGAGTGAAAGTTCATTTATAGGAAACGCTATAATACTTATACCAAGCCAGAAAACAGACTCTCCAAAGTAGTTTGGATGGCGTGATACAGAGTATAGTCCTTCCATGAAAATCTGTCATGGTTTTTTTGACTTCATAAAGTTTGAAAGTTGTAGATCGGCAATCGTTTCAAACGCAAGTCCAAATAGAGCAATACATCCTCAAACTATAGTAAATACGGCATTTCACGGATTGGTATTTTCTGTGTTTGCATAGACTATCGGCAAAGCGATAACGAGTAAAAGAAGTCCTTGTAAAATGTATATCTGGAAAAAACTACGAGTATAAAAGTACTTCCATTGTTCCCTCCACTCTTTATAACGAAAATCTTCTCCTTGAGTCTTGAGTTTTTTTGAACCAATGTAGAGAGCAATACGTATTCCCCAAAGAGTTACCAGTGCAGTGATAACTATCTGGTAAAAGAAGTAGCTTTCTCTTGAGAAAAACGTATACCAAGCAACGAGCATAAACCCAACTCCCCAAAACACATCTGCATAGGAGTTGTCATGAAACATAACAGAGATAACAAACAAGAGAATGTATGCGGTAAGGAGGAGAAAAATAACGTCTGTCATACAAAAAATTTAGAAATTAGAAGGCTTTAGAAATACTGTAACATACAAGACTTACAACTGCACAAAGAACAATACCCCAAGAGATGTCCATAGCGGTAAAAAGTGGAGAGTATCACTTTATAAATGTGAGGTTTGTCAGGTCGTAGATAGCATAGCTTATCCCTCCAAAAATAGCTCATAGGTACAGTGCCGAGAGTGGAGAAGTTGCTCTGGAAGATGCAAAAAATATAACTCAAACAACAATCACAGACCAAGCAAGAAGTCCTATAGGTATGCTAAACTTGATAGAACCATTTGGCAGAAGTTCTATGAGAGTTCCAAACTCGCGGATAATCACTCACTTTACTACATATCAAAGCCAAATACTATCCATAACAACGATAGTCATAAGACCTCAAAGAAAACTTGCAAGAACTTGTAGCATAGTAAGAAAGTTAAAGAATACTCCTATATGGTACGGAGAAGTACAAAATATAAAACTGGCTTTAAGATAATATATTGACAAATATTTTTAAATATATAAAGTATGAAAACTTTTTATAAAAATACTATGCTTTTAAACATATCTCAGAGCTCAACTAATACTCCTCACATTACTGGAAAAGACTTACAATTTTATGCTCAAAATAATTCAGATATCCAAAATCTTATTCAAAAGCTTGTAAACGATATAGAAGCTCTCACAAAACTCACTCAAGTACATGTAGATATAGATGCTGTTTTAGAACAAGAGTGACCTGTAACTCTTTTAAGAACTCTCAGTGTCGGTGACGTCACTCTGCAAGAAGTGGTCTCTCAAGCTACAGAGCAAAGAGATAGACTTGAAGAAGTAGAAGTACTTTCCCTTATAGCTTCAGGAGCAGACTCTGAAAACCAGCATATGAGGACAAAAATATACTGTGAAGATATAGCAAAGTTATTACATGAACTTGAAAGAAAAGCAAAAAAAGAAGGACAAGAAATAGAAGAGCTCTCTACGCAAATACGTAGAAATGCCTTGGAGCTCATAGATATACTCAAGGGAGAAGTAAGAGTTGTACGCAGTCACTTTATGGAACTTCCACTAAAACACAGAACTCTAGATGAACTATACCTCACACTTCAAAAGTATGTAACATGGAAACATAGTCAAATACAGTCCTTTCTTCAGGCAGTTAATGTATGGAAATCATCTGTGCCTGCAGTAAAAATATTTCGAATTCTCAAAAAACTATTAGGGAGATTGAGTGACCTCCAAATAGAACTTGATGAAAACAATAGGCGTTTCTTTGTCGAAATTGCGAGAAGTTTGTGAGAGCCACACACTGCTATACTATTGCAAAAAATACCATGAGGTCAAACTCCAGTCGTCACACATACAACTGGAAAGTTTTGAAGAAAATGATTTAAGTTCAGAACTCTTGAGGAACTTTCTGCTTCTGTTGATGCGTATGAGAGCTGGGATGGTGGGCAAATACATATGTTTTTAGTAGCGCTTACCAACGTAGAAGGAGAGGAAGAAACTATCGCCCTTACTTTACAAAAATTTTTAGATAAAAGACTCCCACTTGATGCAAAGCATGTAGCTATAGTGAGAGAAATCATCTCTTGAAGAATTCGCGACGTTGAAGTAAAAACTACACTCCTTCAAATGATAGAAGATATGAAAAAATAATAAACTCTTCAAAAATGTGATTTTTTTGTATACTATTGAAAAAAATATATGCAGAAATTTCCTTTTGAAATCCTCCACTGATGGTACAAAAAGTACTGACGCTCTCACCTGCCATGGCGAGAGTATTTTCACTTGAGTAAAAAAGAACTGGGGTATCACATATGGCTTTCGGAAATAATACTTCAACAGACTCAGGCAGAGAGATGTATTGACTACTACAACAACATCCTCAAGCATTTTCCTACAGTTGAAAGTTTGGCTGTAAGTAGCTATGGTGAGTTTTTCCCATACTATAAGTGACTCGGGTACTATAGTCGCGCGAAAAATATGCTCAAAGCAGCACAAATGGTAACACAAGAGTACGACTGACTATTTCCAGATGAGGAAGCAGAACTGGTAAAAATACCTTGAGTATGACCTTACACCGCTCAAGCGATTTGTGCATTTGCTTACAATAAGCCAACTCTTTCGTTTGATACCAATCTAGAGAAAATATTTTCACGTTTTTACTATGGGAATAGGTTACATAAACTTACTGCTCAAGAAAAGGAAATGTTGCAAAAACAGTTTCAAAAAAGTGGCATCAGCGCAAGAGAGATGAACGCTGCTTTGATGGACTTTGCAAGTATCGTTGATCTCAATAGCATAGCAAAAATAGACTGGGAAAACTACCCGTTACAGGAGTCAAAGTTCTACCAAACTCACGGAGATTTGGAGCCAGTGAA
>CAYTMN010000031.1:0-1147 GCA_964438925.1 uncultured Candidatus Peribacteria bacterium | reverse complement strand
GGTATTTATTGGTTAATGAACAACGCCTAATAAAGAACTTAATAACATAGTCCTCTATATAGGCGTTGTTTCTAAAAGATAATAATATTAATACATAATGAAATATGGAACAATTCAGAAAAAAAACAGTTCATTTCCTACTAAACAATCCCTTGTTATAGCTATACTTCACGAGGGGCATACAGTGTATTTTAGTTCTCAAAACTCTTCTGATTTTACCCCGTTTTTTGTGTGAAAAAACACGGGGAATCCTCGAGCGATGATACAAACATATTTCTTTAAAAAGTACTGACTGGAAGTGTCCGTTCGCCCACCTGAGGTAAAGTCATACAAGCACGAAACTCCGTATATGGTGTGTTATACACAAATACAGAGTGGGGAAAATGTTTTCAAGAGGTTTAAGTGACTCAAAGTGAGAGGAAATGAGGAAAGTCTGGTGGAAGGGATGGAGGAGGTGGAGTAGTTACCCAATAATTGAAGTTCTTCCTCAAGCAATTCTTATAAATCTATTACAAGCGTCTAGCACTTCTTGAAGTTCTTTTCTTTGTTGTGTTGTAAGTACTTGATTTTGTCTGTCAGCGAATGCAATCTCTTGTACTATTCAACGAATTCACATATCAACGTGGTTATATAAATCTCCTTTATTTTCGTTATTAAGAACAGCCATAAGACCTATAACATGATCTTTGAGTCAGGCAATAGAAGCAACGTTCATATCATCAAGAATTTTTCTATAGGCTTTTGCATCTGTAAGAACGCTTTGCTCCTCTAAAAGAGCGCTTACTCTTGCAATACTTTCTTCTTGTACTCAACTTGCATCTACTCGTAAACCTTCGTCGATTTCTTGGATACTGAGTCACTCTATACCATCTAAAACTGTCGCAATTTGAAACGCTTTTTGCTCTATAAGCTCACTAGAATATTTAAGAGCATACATTATTCCTCCTCATGCATCTGGAGTTTTTCCTTCTCCCAAAGAAAACTCTTCCCAAAGCTCTACAGACATATAAAAAATTTATTGATAAATATTTATTTTATTGTATAAATAATTTTTAAAAGTCAAAGAAAAACCTCACTTTCGTGAGGTTTTTTTATTTCTTATTTTTGAAGTTCTTCTCCTACTTCTCCTGCTATCTTGATAGATGGA
>CAYTMN010000030.1:7748-12523 GCA_964438925.1 uncultured Candidatus Peribacteria bacterium | reverse complement strand
CAAATCTTCCAGACTTTCTAGGGCTAGCTTGTAGGTGCAATTGGTGCATCACTAACATTTGAGTAAACTCCTGAACTTCCTCCACAGTAAGCCTTTGCTGAAATGCTTCCTCTGACATAGCAGGAACTCATGCGTTCGCAAGCATTGTCTTGAGAAACTTGATTCTTGTCTTTACTCCATGTATGAGCGGGTGTTTTTGATAACTTTCTAGAGGTTCTGAATTTTGACGTACAATATCATTCATAGAATATGTATTATGGAAGATATTTATAACTATTTATTTAAAAAAATCAAGTAACGTACTTCTATTTCTCTATACTTAGGACTTTTATATTACAAAACTCATGAAAGCCCCAGTGTCCATGTTCTCTTCAAAGTCAGCTATCTTTCATTCATCCAAATGGGCTCTCAGGAATACAATAGTTTACGTTATTGTGTTGAATTTCTCACGTTTTCAATGACTTTGCCACTTGCTCAAAAGTATCTCGACTCTTTGTAAAAACATACGCTCCAAGTCCATAACAAGTATCATTTCATAACTCTATAGCTTGTTCCAAAGTATTAAAAGTAACGATTGGGAGAACAGGTCAAAATACTTCTTGATTCCATACATCCATATCTGGAGTTATATTTCCTAAGATCATAGCCGAATGGTATGAACCTAAAAGAATCTCATTGGGTATATTTTCTGCAAGTATGGTTGCTCATCTGTCTATAGCATCTTGCACTTGAGCTTCCAGATGAACAAGTTGAGATTCGCTCACCAGAGGACCAATATCAGTATCTTGAGACTCAGCAATTCATATTTTTTTTCCTTCAAGAAGTGTTTTTAGTTTTAAAACTAGCTCGTCGTATCGACTTTCATGTACGATAAGTCTTTTGAGCCCATCACACATCTGTCCACAGTTTGAGTACCTAAAAAAGTAAATAGTTTGTAAAACTTCATCTATATTGGCATCTTCCAAGACTATTCAAGGAGCACTTCATCACAACTCCATCACACACCCTATTCCTTTCTCAGCTGCTAGCTGGTACAATCATTTTCCAACTCTGGTACTACCAGTGAATGTAATGAAATCTATATCTTGATGAACGAGAATATCACCAGCACTTCCATCTCCATAAATTTCTTGAAATACTCACTCAGGAAAATCAGAAGAAAGCATAATCTCTTCTATTTTTTTCCCAGTCATGATTGTTTCTTTTGACGTCTTAAAAACAACGGTATTCCCAGCAAGAAGTGCCTGAATGCTTGTCCAAACAAACATAGAAAATGGATAATTCCAAGGTGCTATTGCAGCAACAACTCCTTTTGGTTCATATATAACCTTATGTAGTTCTTTTTCTGTTTCTCTTGTTATCTCAGCAGACAAATACTTTTGCGCATTTTTAAGATACCATTCCCAATACATATATCCATACTTAACTTCTTCTATAGCTTGTGTATAGGGCATCCCCATTTCACGAGAAAGTAAAAGTGCTATTTCCTCAAGATGTATTTTAAATACCTCATAGCTTTTGGTAAGTATCTCTATTCTTTTCTCAAGTCAAAGATTCTCCCATGTCTTTTGTGCAAGATGGGCTTCTAAAACAACCTGAGCAATTTGATCTTCATTCATCATTTCTCCTTCTCAAACTATAGAGTTATCTGAAGGGTTGGTTGATACTATTTTTTCCATATAGAGTACATTAGGAAGTAATACTATGATATACGTTTACATCGGTTTTTCAATCGATAATTTTGCAAGGTTTCTTTTTGTTAGTATGATACAGAAAAACATATGACACACATAGCTTCTTTTCTCCAAAAATACGTATCTTCAAAACAGAAGATTATATTAGCATGTTCTGGAGGACCAGACTCTATATTTTTGCTCTATCAAATTCTTGAAACTCCCTATGCAAAAAATTTGGTTGTTTGCTATTTTGATCACAAACTCAGAAGGGCTTCAAAAAAAGAAAGGCTGTTTATACAAGCACTTGGAGAAAAGCACAGTTTCATATGTGAGATAGAAGAGTGTGATATAAAAAAAGAACAAAAAGGGCTCCCATCTACCTGAACTGAAGAACTTGCGAGAATAAAAAGGTATGAATTTTTAGAAAAGATACGAGAAAAGTATGATGCACCTTACATACTCACAGCTCATCATCTCGATGATAGACTAGAAACTTTTTTCTTCAACCTTGCAAGAGGAAGCAAGCTTACAGGACTTATCAATATGACAGAAAAGAGTGGGCATATTCTGCGTCCTCTCCTAGGTTTTGAGAAAGAGGAAATTTTAGCTTTTTTGAAAAAAAAGAAGATTAGCTTTATGGTAGATGCCTCAAATCACAATACAAAAATTTCAAGAAATCACCTAAGAATCAATACACTTCCTCAGTTTAAAAAAATAAATGCTCAGTATAAAAAAAATATTGCCAATTTCTTAGAGTATCTATGACTAGCAAAATGATATATTGATGAAGAAATAAAAGATTTCTTATGAGAAAGTAATTATTTCCCTATAGATGTTTTTCTTGAAAAACCTATATTTTTTCAAAAAGAAGTTATTCGCTACATATTCTATGTTTGCAACAACCAATCTCACATAGGTCTTACAGAAGGAAATATTAAGGAAGTTATAAGGTTTATATGAGGAAAAAATAACAAAACAAAAAAAGACATTAAGAAGATGAAGCTCTATAAAGACGGAAACAAGCTTTTTTTCGTCTAAAAAAACTGTAACAGGAAAAAATCACTTGACATTTTATAAGCCTATATTCCTCTCTATCTAGAGAAAGTCTATTGACAAGACGTTGAAATATTTCAGTGGAAACTTGCAAAAAGTACCTTTTCTATAAAATATGTGGGCTTTAATTGAAAAATATAAGTATGTTACCCACGGGAATATTGAACCACACCTCAGTATTCAAGAAAATTATCTTTGCTTTTGCAATCTCGAGTTTTTATCCAGTATATGCACAAATAGAACCATCTGCTCCTATTGAGTCAGGTGCTACTTATTTTATTGTAACTGGGTATTATTCTCCAATACAGTGACAGGAAGATTATATTACTTGAACATTTGAGTGAGATAAGAGACTCAATGGAAATGGCACAAACTCAGCTTCTGGAAATGAAGTTCTTACTTGAGTACTCGCAGCTCCATCAACATATCCATTTTGAACAAAAATTTTGTTTGAAGGATATGGTATTTGAGTCGTTGAAGATAGAGGATGAGCTATAGTAGCAGCCTGAGTAAGAGGACATGAATATGATAGAATAGATGTATGGATGGGGATTGGAGATGCTTGAAGAATAAGAGCTATAAATTGGTGAGTAAGAAAGCTTAAAGGAAAGATTGTATCTATTGAGGAAGAACCAACGCTACAACTTACAGAGGGAATATCACATAGTCTATTTAATACTATACGTGTAAGTCCAGAATCAACTGAAGATGAAATTATCGCTCTCCAAACCTTTTTAAAATCTATTGGAAAATATGACGGTTGAATTACTGGGAAGTATAGTGATGTAGAAAACTCACTTATAAACTTTCAGATTGAGCTAGATATAGTAAAAGATCGTGAAGATTGGGGTGCTGGACATTTTTGACCAAAAACTATAGAAGCTATAAAGATGAAGTATGGTTATGGTATAGGACTAAAACAAATTGAAGCAACTCTCTGAGCATCAGAAAAAGCAAAACTTGATAAAATACTTCAAAAAGTACAACAGAAGCTCAAAAAAATCCCTACAGAAAAACAAAGAAAAAAAGCCACAGAAGAGCTAATTGAAGACATAGACTTGCTTATAAAGAAATCTATCAATACTAAATTACACCTAAAATTACAATATATTAAAGAGAACTTATAGTTCTCTTTTTTGATACCAAAGCGAAAATGTGGTATCATTTCTATGCACATTATAAAAACAAAAATACAAATGAAAAAAATTATAGCAGGTATTTGCTTAGTTACCTATTTTATGCCATCTTACGGCATATATACAACATTTGCAGACACAGAAAGTGAAAGATACTTTATCGTTACAGCATATTATTCACCACTTCCAAATCAAAATGCATACCTACGAGGAGATTATGAAAAGGAAAAAATCCTGAATTGAGAAGGCGTAAGAGGTGCTTCTGGAAAGAAAGTTTTTTCTTGAATGCTTGCTGCTCCAAAATGATATGATTTCTGAACAAAAATATATCTCGAGTGAGTATGAGTGTGAAGTGTTGAAGATAGAGGAGGTGCTATAGTAAAAGCATGAGAAAGAGGGCATAAACATGACAGAATAGATATTTGGGTATGATATGGAGATGAATGACTTAAACGTGCACTTGCTTGGGGGAAAAGAGTAGTAAAATGAAAACTCGTAGAAAAAACAAAAGAACCTTCTATAGATGTTGAAAACTTCAAAGTAGCTCGTTTTATAGGAAGTAGTCTCGCGAAGACATCAAAAGTTTTATGACCAAATATTCTCTATAAATCCGTTGGAAAAGATTCTTGAGCTAGTGATATAACTGAACTTCAAAAGGTTTTATCAAAAGCATGATTATATAGTGGAAAGATTGATTGAGTATATAACTCTCAACTTATTGAAACAATCGCATGATTTCAAAAACAGTATAAAGTAGTCTCTGGAAATGACGATCCAGGAATAGGGTTTTGGGGAAGGAAAACAAGACAAAAGTTTAGTATTCTCTACAATGCATGAACTTTTAATACTGTAAAAAATGTAGAAAAGAAAGAAAAAACTCTCAGTCTATTTGATACATATATACAACCTA
>CAYTMN010000030.1:0-7648 GCA_964438925.1 uncultured Candidatus Peribacteria bacterium | reverse complement strand
AATGTAGAAAAGAAAGAAAAAACTCTCAGTCTATTTGATACATATATACAACCTAAATCAAGTACTGAAGATATAAAGAAACTTCAAACTCTCCTGAAAGATATTTGAATATATACTTGAGAAGTAAATGGAAAATACAGTGAAATAGCAGAAGTACTCAAAGACTATCAAATCAAAAATAATATTATCAAAACAAGACAAGATATCGCTGCATGACATTTTTGACCGAAAACACGAGTAGCAATCAAAAAAGACTTTGATCTTATACAAAAAAAGAAAGCACAAGAAGCTGAAAGATTGGCTCAAATTACGAAACTAGAAAAAGAAAGTAAAGAAGAAGCAGAAAAAATAGTAAACACTCTAGGAACTATAAATCCATGAGATACTGGCAAACGTGTAAGAGAGCTTCAGATTATCCTTAAAGATATTTGATACTTTGATTTTCAAGATACAGGGATATACGGAAATATTACAAAGGAAAGTGTTATAAAATATCAATTAGATAATGAACTTATAAAAAGTAAAAATGAAAAAGTAGCATGAGTTGTATGACCAAATACAAGGCTGAGTCTCAAAGAAGATATAGCATCTCAAATACTTGAAGAAAAATTGCAAGAACTTGAGCCAAAAGAAAGTACTCAAAAGGAAATAGCTATAAGTTACTAAATAAAAAGAACTTCTTGAAAAAAGAAGTTCTTTTTTTATGCTAGAGACATGAAAAAACTACTCGAAAAAATCTGATGATATACTCTAAATGATGCTTTAAAGATAGAAGCGTCAGATAGACAATTTATAGCAATACAAAAACTCTATGAAAGTTCCAATTTCGAACCTCATATATTTTTTTCACTTATTCTTTGAAACGCAACCGTAGGATATCTTTTATCGAGTACGGGTGAGGATTATTGGGAAGAATTTAGTGAATATTTTAAGTATAAAAAACTGAAATCATCAGAGATTATAAAAGCTTTGCAAACTTTTTTACCACTCTCAAAAGGAAATAAAAGACTCAATAATCACAAAAATATGAGACTCAAAAAATTATGAGATTTTCATAATATTTTTTTAGACTTACCACTTGAGAATTGAGAAGATTTTTCACTTTTTCACCGTTCCTTATGTAAACATATGAAACAAAAATCCGATGCAAAAACGATTACCTTTACTATAAAGATGCTGGCTTACGCAGCAAGAATCATTCATAAAAAAGATATTGTAGTTCCTTTTGAGATAGAAATCCCAATTGATTCAAGACTTACAAAAATGTATATTTGCTATAATACTCAAAACATCAATATCAAAGAGTTCTATAAGCAGCTTTCTGACAAAATGAAAATCCCACCAATACATCTTGATGGAATTTTATGGACAAAATATAGTGAAATAATGTCTGAGGATTAAGAGATGTTATTGAGTTTTCTCAAGACTTTTATTAGTGCCTGAGTTCAGAGATTCTCCCCACCTTCAGCTATAATAGAGATGTACAACTGATGGACCAAAGCAAGTCATGGGAGAACTGCTTTCATACTTCTAGCTTCCTGAAGTGCTATTCCCATATCTTTTACAAAGTGTTTCACATAAAATCCAGTATCAAGTTCTCATCTCAAGATTCTAGGAGCAAGGTTATCAAGACTCCAGCTTCCAGCAGCTCATTTTGAAATGATATCTATAACTTTTTGTTCATCAAGTCAGACTTTTTGTGCATATAAAAGACTTTCACACATACCTATCATACTTCCTGCAATAGCAATTTGGTTACACATTTTTGTATGCTGTCATGCTCACACATTTCACTCAAGCACTATATTTTTTCAAAGGAGTTGAAAAAATGGAAGTACCCTATCATAGATTTCTTGTTTTCATCAAACCATAATAGCAAGAGTTGCATTTCTCGCTCACACATCGCCTCCCGAAACAGGAGCATCTAAAAATTCTATCCCTTTTTCTTCACAACGCTTCCCTATTTCTAGTACAAGACTTGGCTCAGTGGTAGTCATATCTACAAATATTTGTCATTTTTTCCCATGTGCAATAAGTCAATTTTGTCATAAATACATCTCTCTTACGTCATCAGGAGTTCCTATAATTGTGAATACAATATCGCAATTTTGAGCCATATTTTCAGGAGAAGCAATTTCAGCTCACTGAGAAACAAGTTCTTGTGTTTTTTCCATGCTTCGATTATATACAAAGAGAGTATTCCCTGCTTTTAAAAGATGCTGAGCCATTGATTTTCCCATTACACCAGTACCAATCCATCCTATTTTTGCCATAGTATTTATACATGTTTAAAGATACGTTGAAGAGTATCGAGACTCTTAAATAAAGAAAGAAATAAATATTGACATTTAGTTAATAATAATTATTATATAGTAGTTCTAACCTATAATTCTAGACTATGAACGGCTTTAACCCTCTTTTTCAAAAGTTTTTAAGAAATCAAAAAAAAGCTTCAGTTCTTGAAAAAACGCAAGAGAGACAATTGCAAAACTCAAAATTAAAAACAAATCTGAAAATACTCAAAGAGTTCTAATAGAGCTCTTTTTTTTATGAAACTCTAAATTTGCCTTTATAAAAAAAAGAATAGAATATACGCCGCACAAAAAAACCTATGAACTATCTTTCAACCCTTGCACTTGCAACAAACTTAGCTTTCTCTACAGGATACGCAAAACCTCCTTTTACTTTAGCTAATACAACCCAAATAAAAGTCTTCACTCTCCTGACAGACGGAAGTACATGAATTATATCTGAGGGAGAATATCAAGACACTAGTATAAGTTCTGAATGTAAAATAGTAACTTCAGCCAATGGGGAAAAAGTGCAAATTCACATCATAAAAAAATCAGATATTTTTAGTAACGGCGATAGTGACTTTGAAGAGATGACTCCTAATACTGCTGATAGTGAAAATTTTGAAGTATTTGATATCTCTCAAGAAGATATGAAACTCATCCAAGGGGCGCCTGATTGCAAAAAACAGGATCAAGTTCCACAAGGCACTCTCGCAGCTTCTAGTATATATTCATAAAAAAATCCTTCTAAACGAAGGATTTTTTAAATATTTCCATTTCAAACTACAACCTTTGCATGTCGTAGCACTCTACCTCATAGCATATATCATCTTACAAATTCTTCCAAGATAACGCCTTCTTCTCCTGGTGCTTGTGTCATAACTTCATGCATATCAGGGTTCACTCTTTGTCCTTTAGATGAAAATGGCAGAACTTCCATTTTTTCCAAATCTTTTACAAAAGTAGTATATATAGCCTCAATCCCTTGAAAAAAAGAAGTATTTCTCTGCTCTTCAGGAGTACTAGAAATAATCCTTTCTAAATCATCAACTCGAGGAAGAATCTTTAAAATAATATCTGATCTAAGAAAAAACATCATATCCTGCCTATCTCTCTCCACTCTTTTCTTAAAGTTCTCATAGTCAGCTTGCTGGCGAGCAAGCGCTTGTTTAATAGACTCTAGCTCACTATTTTCATCAGTTATAGGAGGAGTAGAAAGGTTTTCTTCAGCTACTTCTTGTATACTTTCAACTTCTGGAGTCTCTTCCTCTGGCACTTGTGTTACATCATCCTGTGTCATAAAACACCTATTTAAAAACTAAAAAAGCGAGACAATTATATGAAAAAAAAGAGTTTTTTCAAGCATAAAAAGTGTCTTTTCTTTTTGCAAGGAATTTGAAATATATGATTTTTTGTATATGCTCAAATAAGTATTTTAAAAAATGCCTATGAAACTCGTATCGTGGAATGTAAATGGAATCCGTGCCGTCCTCAAAAAATGATTTGTGGAATACCTTACGCAAGAGTCACCAGACATCATATGACTTCAAGAAATCAAAGGAAATGAAGGTCAAATAGATAAAAATCATCTTGAAGAAATTCTTTGACTTGGATACGAGCTTTATTTCAACCCTGCACAGAGACCCGGGTATTCTGGGACCGCTATTTTTACAAAAAAACATCCTTTAAAAGTTACTTTTGGTATTGATACTTCAGGACTTAACCTTTCAGACATTGAAACAGATGAAGTTATAGAGGAAAACCACGAATGAAGAGTTATTGCTGCCGAATATGAAGATTTTATCTATGTGGTCGTCTATACTCCAAATTCAAAACCAGAACTTGAAAGACTTGCATATAGACAAGTTTGGGATCATGTATTTCTCAAATATATGGAATACTTAGAGTCAAAAAAACCTGTAGTTTTTTGCTGAGACCTCAACGTTGCGCATAGAGAAATAGACCTCAAAAATCCAAAAGCAAATAAAGGGACAAATGGATTTACCGATGAGGAGAGAGACTGAATTCAAAAGTATATTGATGCCGGTTTTGTTGATACATTTAGGTATCTCTATCCAGATCTCGCTGGTGCATATTCTCGGTGGTCATACCTCGGAAATGCTAGGAAAAATAACTCTGGCTGGAGAATAGATTACTTCTTTTCTTCTCCAAAATTGGTACCACAATTACATGATAGTTTTATAAGAGCAGATATTCATGGAAGTGACCATTGTCCTGTAGGGGTACTTCTTAATTAAGAGAGATGAACAGCTTTGAAAAAACATTTTTTAAAAAATATATTCCTGAAGATGCCGAAATTCATGCGGTGATTCACAGGCATATTGTGCTCATTTTAGATAGACTATTTATCTTTATTTTTTGATTTACTATTCTCCCTGCTTTCATTTACTGACAGTCTGAAAGAGTACAAAACTTAGTGCCTTTTGAATACCTTGAAATATATCTTATATGTATTTTTGCAAAAATTACCTACGATATATTTAACTGGTACAACGATGCTTGGATAATAACAAAAGATACTCTCTATGATGTACGTTGGTCACTATTAAAATCAAGTGTTGAAAGTGTAAGTTATGAAAGTATCGAATGAATAGAGGCAGAGCAAAATAACATATGGGACAAAATGATTGGAAAAGGGAATCTTGTAGTGTTAAAATCTTGAGATGATGCCCTCAGAATTAGTGATATCAAAGATCCTATAACAGCTTCCAATCTCCTTTCAGAGTTTACTCATAAAGAAGAAGCACCAGCAGAAAAAGATAGATTTGATCTTATTTTAGAAACGCTCAATGGAGTAGTAAATGAGTACCTCGATAGAAAATGACTCAGACAAGTGGAAAAAGACATGTGACTTTCAAGAGACGACTATATGAAAGAAGTTGAGTCAGATGAGTGAACAATTGACCTCAGAGGAAAAGAATAATTCATCCTAAATGTAGAGCTTAAATAAGACGGAATCTATTTTGAGACTAAGTATTTTTTAAGTCTTGTGATAATCTGCTTGGTGATGATATTTGATTGTTTTTGAGCTATGATTATCTCCTGAATTTTTTCTAGTGGTTTTCAAGCTTGTTCAAGGACTTTTGAGTAAAGTCATCTTTCTATATCTTGTTCTACTTCTTGAACTATTTTTTCTAGAACTGAAATTACCTCTATTAAAATATCTTGCCTTCGAGCAAAAAAATCTTGTAATTGTTTCCTTTCTAGGATCTTAAAAATTTCTGAAGAATAAGGAGAAAACACTTTCCCACATAAAAATCTAAGACTAATAACATCTTTTGCATCAAAAAATTTTTCTGCATACTCAGCAAAATACATACCTATATCTCCCTCTTTAGAAGTTTCGTAGTTTCATCTTGAATATTCAGTTCATCAATCCTTTGGGTGTGCCATACATTTTATAGAAAACATTGTACTTTCATTATACCTGATTATTATCTTTTTTGTCAACAATACTGTTATGGATAAAAAAATAGAGACTATTTTAAAAGGCTTACCAAAATGACCTGGAATATACCAGTTTTTTAATGCTTCAAAAAAAATTATCTATATCTGAAAGGCTGTAAATCTAAAAAATAGAGTCTCTAGCTATTTTAAGAAAAATGCCCCTCTCAATTTTGCAAAGAAAAAAATGCTCAATGAAATAAAAGACATTGAGTACATACTTACAAATACAGAAAATGATAGTTTAGTTCTAGAGCATACACTTGTTAAAAAGCATCAACCAAAATACAATGTTTTACTAAAAGACGACAAAAATTATGTATATATAAAAATCACTGCCGAGCCAGTAGAAAGAATACTCACCACAAGACAAAAACTTTGATGATGAGAGTACTTTTGACCATACATAAGTTGAGGACATACAAAAAATATTCTTAAAGTTATCAAAAAATCCTTTTGATACAGAAGTTGTAACCTAATATTCAAGAAAAATATCAAAAATGGAAGCCTTGAGATATCTTGAATGGTTAATATGAAAATACCTTGTATTGACTACTACATAAAAAGATGTGCCTGACCTTGCCTACTTGAAAAGGATAAGGTTGAAACATATAAGAAAAATATCCAAAATGCCAGAGAAATACTTAAAGGAAACTATAGCGAAACACTCAAGAAACTAGAGGAAGAGATGAAAATAAAAGCAAAAGAACTTAAGTTTGAAGAAGCATGAGAGATAAAAAATGATATTATATCTCTGAAGTCTCTGGATGATTCTCAAAGTGTGCGTGATTTTATAGAGTGAGATTATGACATAGTAAATTATATCAAAAAGTATGAACGTTTTTTTATTGGGGTTATAGAAATTCGTGAAAGTAAAATCACTTGATATAGAAATATAGAAATAGAGTCAAAACTTGAAGAATCAGACCAAGAAATTCTTGCATTTTTTTTAGAAAGTCTTGAGTCTGAACATCAACAAGTATGAGAGAAAATTCAATACGTTATCCCTTGAGAAATCGAAACACTCTCTTTTCAAAAAAAACTCGAGATTCCAAAAGTATGATGAAAACTAGATATGCTCAAGCTTTGTTATAAAAACATCTATGAGTATGCAAATAAAAAACACCTTGCTTCCCTATCAACAAAATGATTTACAAAAAAAACCCAAGAGAATATTTTATCTACATTGGGATATATCCCTATAAACAAAAGTATCTTATTTGAGTGTAATGACATATCTCATCTGTCATGATCTCATACTGTTGCATCCAGAAGTATTATAGAGAGTGGGAAAGTAAATACGGCAAAGTATAGAAAGTTTAATATCAAAACTCTTGATAATGGTAAAATTGATGATTTTTCATCTCTTAAAGAAATCATTGAACGAAGATTGAAAGAACTTAGAGAAAAGAAAAATATTCCAGATCTCATCATCATAGATGGTGGGAAGTGACAACTTTGAAGTGTAATGAAGATAATTGATGCATATAAATCTCACTTTCTTGATGACCAAGAAAACCTTGAAATACTTGAAAAACTTCAAGTTTGTTCTCTCGCAAAACAACAAGAAGAGGTTTTCTTACCAAACAACAGTATCCCAATTATGTTTGATAAAAACTCTGACGAGCTCAGACTTCTACAAAAAATACGTGATGAGGCTCATAGATTTGCTATAACATTTAACAAAGAAAAACGCATAAAATCACAAACAAAAAACCTATTAGAATCAATCCCTTGAATATGACCTACAACAAGAAAAAAACTACTGAAAACATATGGAAGTGTCGATGCCCTTCAATGAGTCAATAAACAAGAGCTCAAAAAAATCCTAACATCCTCTCAAATAGAGTCTTTAGAGGCACATGGGATTATCTAATTTCCTTTACAAA
>CAYTMN010000029.1:0-14449 GCA_964438925.1 uncultured Candidatus Peribacteria bacterium | reverse complement strand
AGAATAGTCCTAATTTACCCCCTGTGGCACACACAACTCACCTTTGACACTCTACTTGATACGCTGTATCACAGCCTCTTGCAGCAGATGTCGAAAAAAAACTTCTCACATACACTCTTCCAGAAAAAACACAGTACTTTCACTATGTTGACGAAAAGTGACAAGCAAGAGACTATCACTACTACTCTCTGCAGCCAAAAGAGGAAAAAGGAAGACCTGTTATCTACGCTACAGGATTTGCCTCAAACGGAGCGATGATCCCAGGGACTATGGGAGCGTTCCCAGAAGTAGCAGGGAGAAAACTCGTCTTTGCTGACGAAGTACTCGGAATCCCCTATAAAGCGTACCTGTTCTCTCAAGGGATAAGCGATGCTACTATGGACCAGTTTGCACCAGAACACCTCAAAAAAGCCGTCGCGCTTCTCCAAACTCTTGATCATCAAGGGATACAAGAAAGCGATGTATTTGCTCACTCTGAGTGAGCGATCCACGCACTTATCGCCGCACAACTTTGTCCTCACAGATTTAAACACATCGTTCTCAACAGCACAGTAGGTCTCGCGCAGGAAAAAACAGTCGTTTGACTGGTCGTGAAAACTCTCAAAGAACAAGTTTCAGGAAAAGTAAAAGATATCCTTCGTGGCACACCTACGTCCTATGACGCAACAAAGAACAGAGTAGCGGCAGACTGGGACGGATGGACTGGAAATGTCGCAAATATGCTCTGGAGTTCACTCAAACTCATGCCAAAAGTACAACTTCTTCCCTATATACAAAAAGTACGCAGTCTCTGAGTAAAGGTGTCTCTTACGCATGCAGAAAATGATGCAGCATTTCCTCTAGCAGAGCTCAAGGCAAAGTTTTGAGGTGCGCCTGAAAAGTATCTTGACGGGTTTGCAGTAGTACCAGATGCTGATCACAACACTATCATACGCCAACCATGACCATTTGTAGAACACGTGATTCAGAGATTTTTCTCAGGAGAAAAAAATACCGAAATCTAGTATCAAGCTCCATTCCTAGCTCGTTCCTCTCAATACCTCAAACACACATACTCCTCCTGCGAGGAGCATCGCTATACTACTGAGTCATCAAAGCTTTTCTGAGATACGTATGAGTACTTCGATGTATTTTGAAAATCCAAAATAGATGAAATATGTGGGAAATGGGAAGTGTATATGTGTCTTCATACATAAGAGATTATACCCTCACTCTAGATGACACAAGTAAGAACAAGGTAAGAATTATCTTCCAAGAACATTTGCGACATCACGACTGATGACTGCTCGTGCAAAGGTGATGTTTCTCTCTGCTCTCTCGAGTGATGTCCCAATATACTGTTGTAAATCTCACTGCAAAATAGCCTGTTTTTGTAGAGAAAGTGTCTCGTAAAGTGCTGTAAACTCTGCATCCTCGAGACATACTTCTATAAGTTTTCTTTTTTCATTTTTTGCTTTTTTTGCCATCTCTTTGACAAAGTCATGCCCAACTCCGTGTACTGAGTGTACCCATCCTGACTCTCCTCTGAGTATAGCTACCATCATCTCTGTAGGACTATCTTGTACACGCTTGAGATTTTCTGCCATTTTTTCTTCTATAGGAGTGAGTTGTCCGAGCTCTTTATTTGCTCTTACAAATGACTCAAATACTTCTGTTATCATCTGATTTGGTTGGTATCTTGCCTGTACAGAACCACGGAGATCTCTTTGCAAATCTGTTTGTATCATCTCGTAGAGAATTCTCATACCCGACTCTACTACTGCGACTTTTCCAGCGATGTTTTCCCAGTTAATAGGGTTATTTTTCCCAGCATCTGCACTTGACCCTCAAAGACGAGCTTTTGCATCGAGAGAAGTTACCTCCCCCATATCACTTGAGTACAAGAGTCTCATATCATTGGCAAAGTCTCAGAGTGTTCTCATGAGTATTACGAGACTATGTCATACTGTTGCGAGTGATTCTTTTTGTACTATTTGTGTTGCGCTATAGTCTGGCTCAAGTCCAAGTTTTGCAAGTACTTTTTCTTCGAAATCAAGAGCATTTTCCTGACCTACTACCATAGAGACACTTGCTTGAGTCCCCACAATCCCACTTACTTTTCCTTTGAGGTTTCCAAATGCTCTATCAGCTTCTTCAAGTCCTCCAGCAAGTCTCCTCACGTAGGACGCCAAAGTTACTCCAAATGGAACAGGAGCTGTATGTTGGAGATGTGTTCTCCCTACCTGGAGAGCTCGTATATTTCCGTCTGCATCTGGAGTGTTGAGTTCTTGTGCACGAGCTATAAGTTTTTCTATATTTGTCACGATAACAGGACGAAGCTTTTCTATCCATACTTTTTTGAGGAGATATGAACGTGCCGTATCGAGTATATCATACGAAGTCGTTCCTGGATGGAGAAGCGCTTTCACTCTTTCAATCGTAAAACGTCCTATTTCTTCTAGTACTGCAAGTTGATCATGTTTAGTAACTTTTTTTTCTATCAGAGCCATATTGAGTGCACTAATTTGTCATAGTGCCCAATCAACTTCCTCTAAGTCTTTTGTTGTAGCTTGGCCAAACTCAACTCTTGTTGCAAGAAGTTCTCTTTGCACTTTTGCACAAGCAAGCCACTCTGCTTCACTTGAGAGATATGCAGTGAGTTCGTCTTGCGCATATTTCCCATCATCTGGAGAAACTGACTGAATCCTAAATGTTTCGATTACCAGCCTATCAGCTGGAAGTTGTCATACAAAATTTACATCTTTTCAAGACATACCTAAAAGTTATAGAATAATTGAGTAGTATTTTACAAATTATTATTTTATTGCAAAATATTTTTATTATCCTACCAAAAAAAGAGGTGTATCACCTCTTTTTGTTTTATTCTTGTATCCTATAATCATATCCGATAATGGCTGCTGCGTAGTTATACACAGAGATTTTTTTGAGATTTGGGAAGTCTTTATCCATCTCTGCTGATATCTTTTGTCTGAGGGTTTCAAAGTATCTCTTTTGGATAAAGTCTTCTTTCCCTCTCACGACTTGTATCCAATGATCTTCTCACAGGGTTATATGTTCTATGACTGCTTTTTTTTCGAGGTACTGTGTCAATGTAGTGTATATAAGTTCCTTTTCATCATCCGTAAGTTTAGGAGTGACGAGACATTCTCCATCGTAGACTTGAGGAAGTGTCCATCCTGAAGTATCACTTCTCCCATGATATGGTTTTGTCCTGGTCGTCCCATCGATGAGACATTCTGGAGGGACATCAACATTTGCAAATTTTGCAGATACAGAGGTAGCAAAGAGTCAGATACTCAAGAAAAAAATGAGGTATTTCAGCATATATGTAGTAAAAATAAGACGCCCCTGATAGTACGAAACTTATCCATAAAATCAAACAAAAAAATGATGTTTTTTTGATATATATACAAGAGTGGGCTATACTTATGGAGTAACATAATCTTTATGACCATAAAAGACGCTCTCGTTCTCATCTCCCTCTCTTGTATTCTTTGACTATTCGTACTTGCATTTATAAGTATTACTTTAAATAGCCGCATCAAGAAAAAAGTACTATTTTCGCAAGAAAAATTTAAAACAAGTGACAATATCGCCTGAAAGTTTGAAATAGTCACTGAAAAAGATATATATGTACAACAAATAGAAATCCATATATACAAAAGTGTCGTACATTCACGTAGAAACAATAACAGAAAGTGAGATGTTTTCTATAAACAAATCCTGCCCTATAATACTGTATTTTTTAAAAGAAATCCTATAGAATATTCTTTTAACATTCCGTCGCTTAATGACCTCAAACAAACACTCGTTGATTGCGATACGTATCCTGCATATAAAAAAGAAAATATATGGAAAGAGATAGGAGAGTATAATTATGAACTCCATATATTTATCGTTTGAAGATATATGCGTGGCTATTATCAAATAGATATTCCCTTTGATACTCAAGATCTCTATAAAAATACTTTCTAATATACTCTTATGTCTCCTATTATTGAGATTATTCTCATAAATATTATGTGACTTCTCTTTATAGGAGTCTTTGTAGCTATTATCAGTGCTGGTGTTATCTACGCCATTTCCCAATACTTATTTCGTATAGAAATACTGCTCCCAAAAATACTCTACACCTATAAAGAATGAATTTCTGGGACAATCACCATACAAACAAAGAGAATATTTTTTATCAAACATGTGAGAGTGCGCCTAGAAAAAAGAATCAAAAATCAATCTAGAAAAAAATCTCACTCTCACACAGAAATCATTCAAAGCATAGACATCCCCTTCTCTGAAACTATCACTCCTGATAATCCCCAGACTCTGAGCTTCTCGCTCCTCCCGTTTAGTGAAAGAAAAGAAAGCTACTTAAAAGATACATTTCTTCCAAAAGATGGTATTATCGGAGCAACTCTAGGATATATCCAAAACCAGATACTTCCAGAATACCATATCGTGGTATCTCCAAAATCTGGATGGTGGATGCCACAGCAATCTATCAGAGTGTTTTTTGAAGACACTGAACATGTCGCAACTCCAAACAATATATAATCAGTCATATTTTTCAGTCGATGACGTATTGACAATTTTTATATTTTATATATATTGAACAACAGTATATAAAATATTTCTATGAATAGAGCTCAAAGTGATGTGGTACAAAGTCTTGCTCATCTCATAGCTGTTCCCAGTCTAACTCGTTCACTTGATGAGAAAAAATTATTTCAGGACGTAGCAAAAACTCTGTGTGATCTCTACTCAGAGCATCCTGACAGTCCTGTAAAAATCATTCAAGAAACAGATGAAACAAGTGGAGTATTTCACTGAGGAATCGTCTGTAAAATAACCGTAGATCCAAGCCTCCCTACTGTCGCTTTGATGTGACATCTCGATGTTGTTCCTGTAGAAGAAACGAAGTGGAGCACTCCTCCCTTTGAAGCGCATGAACAAGATGGGAAACTCTACGGAAGAGGAAGTAGTGATATGAAATGAGGGGTTGCAGTGATGCTAGAACTCTATAAAAAAGCTTTGACTCAACATCCAAATAAAAATATCACCTTTATCTTTACTACCTGAGAGGAACTTGGAACCCCTAACGGACTCACACTTCTCAGAGACAGAGGACATCTTGAGTGAATTGATTTTGCCATCGCTCTCGAACCCACAGGAGGAAATATAGACATCAGTGTCGCTGGATATAGTAGTGTACTTCTCGAGTTTGAAACTCGTGAGGCTGCTGCAAAATGTATACAGTATGTAGAGGAAGGAAATAATCCAACACCTCAAATAGATACACATATCATAGCTCTACGTGATACTTTTCATGGAGCTCAAATACACTGCTACCGTATGAGCGGGGGAGAAGCAAGCAATACTACTCCTGCAAATGCACAACTCAAAATAGGAATACAGCTCTGAAAATATGAAGAAGATCCAAAAATCGTTGATACCCTTTCTCGTCTTGCAGAAAGTTTTTGATGAAGTGTGCAAGATTTTGAGAGAGGAGAAGAAAATGAAACTCTTTTCACACTCTCATTTACCTCAAAGCCCTATCACAATTCCCTGGCAAAAGGAAAATGAAAAAATGCACTTTCAAAGGCAAGTGATTTTCTGACATTTCTCAAAAACACTTCTCCTGCATATCCAGCTCATTCTCTGAGAAATATTCTCTCTTCTGAGGGAGAAAAAGTAGAGGAAGCTTTATCTGTTTTCAAATCTGAAAACTCAGAGACCTGAGTTGCACAAGTATACTATAACTACAGACCTCTTGGAGTCACTTCAAGAGAGGAAGTAGAGAGAAAATTTCAAGAGATTGGAGCTGTATTTTCTGCAAGAGCTCTCAAAGTGATTGATTTTGATACTGGAGGGAATCCTGTTGATATAGATAATCCTTTTCTTCAAGACTTTGTCCAGAGTATGGAGTCTGAAGTATCCTATATTATGGCGCCTTATTGGACTGATATAGCCACTACTTCTGCCTATTGAATCCCTTCAACAAACTTTACGACTCTTGCAACAGATCAAGCACATCAAACAGATGAACACATAGAGATAGTTGAACTTGAAAGAACTTTAGAAATATTTAAAAAATATCTCTGACTTCACTAGGTAGGGATGACTCTGATTCACAGAGCTTTATAGAGTCTTTCTCTTGTATCTGCATCAAAATCATGCATCTGTACAAACAGAGGTCACTTCTCTGACATTCAGAGAAATATCTTTGTATCCCCAAGAGCAAAAGACTTCACCTGTTTTTCAAAAAAACTATCTCCTATCAAAGTAAATAAAAACGAGGCAAAGTAAGATTTTGCAGCATTTTCATCTGTTATATGTACATACTCATAAGGGAGTTCTTTCCCTGTAAAAATACGCTCAACAACTTTTGTTTTTTGCTGGCGTTCTCTATACCATCTTCACTGTAAAAAGGATACTCCGAGATTTGTAGGTGTAGGTTTTTTGGTTTTTTTATACCCTTGTATTTCTAGCAAAAGCTCATTTTCAAACATTTTTTTTACTGTAGTATTGAACTTGAGATTGATACACTCTCTGAGTCTCATAGAGAGTTTCACTCATTGATACCCAAAAATAGAGACAAAATATGCTTCTATCGAAAGAAGATAATTTATTTTTTGTGCGGGAGAAAGACTCGTATATGTATGAAATACTTTTTGTGTAAACTGTTCTACTGCAGAGAGTGAAGATTCTTTTCTCTCGAGAAGCATATCAAATAAAAGCAGCGAAATATCTACGAGTTCTTGTACATCACTTTGAGGGTATACTTGGGTTTCCCAAGGAGAAATAGTTCCTCTAGGTTTTGGTTTTTCTGTAAATATTTCATCTCTATTGTTTGGCTCTGGCTGTGTTTTTGGTTTTCCTCACATAAAAAAAGTATGTTAGATTTTTTAAAATTTTAACATACTTTTCAAGAAAAGGCGAATATGTATCTAATAGCTTAAGCTTGTAAGAGTAGACGAATCACTCCTACACTCTCCTCTTTCTATCACTGGAAGTGGAAATCTCTCTGGAGAAGCGTCTGGAACAAAACATCACACTAGTTTAGTCTGGTCTTTTGTAGCGCTACTATGTTTCTGAACAGTTGCAGGACAAGCGTAAAAGTTTTCAGGGTTTTCTAAACATTTTCCAATCTCTACTGTAGCAATAGAGGTTTCTTTTACTCCGTCTGATTTTAAACAAGTAGCTACAAGAGTAAGGATTTTTGTCTTTGCATCAAAAACAGGAAGTTGGTCAACATATCATCACGGACATTTGAGACTCAGTTCTTGCTGTATACTCATATCTTGTGACTGTACTGGTCAATTCATAGCCAATGTTCCGGCTACACACAAAGGAATAAATCACTTCATATCTATTTTTTTCTTTCTGCTAAAAGTCTATCAATAGTTTCCTGTTTTTCTCTCGGAGTGAAACTTTTTTTACCAAAAAATCATCCTCCAAGCATCTCTTGAACATATTGTTGAGTAAGGGCTTGCAATCACTCAATACTCATAGGAATAGTATCCTTTTCAGAAAGTCATTGTATAACAAATCCGTACTGTATCCCTTTTACTGTTTGTTCAAACTTTGGAGGAGTACATATTTCTGGAGCATATTGGGCATTTCTCAAACATACCTCAAGAGCTCTTGTACGAGAAGTATCATCAAAAAATGACTCCCTTTTATGATTATCATAGATACCATATGTTCATACCACTCCTAGTAGACCTAAAACTCCATAAAGAATATGGTCTGCAGTTGATCTTGTTTGCTTCTGAGTTGAAGGAACATTTCAAAGATTTTCTCCATCTCATCAAATTTTCTCAGTACTCATTTCCTCAATTTTATAAAATATTTACTGATTTATAATTATTTTTTTATAAATGTAAAGATTAAAGTAGATTTTTGAATACATCCACACTATCAAGAGCTTCCCAACTCACATCATCTCTTCCAAAATGCCCATATGTTGCGGTTTTTTGATAAATAGCTTGGCGAAGATTGAGCTTGGTAATAATCCCATTTGGAGTCAAATCAAAGTGGGTATTTACAGCTTCTATGACTTTTTCTCTCGTTACTTTTTCTGTACCAAACATATCTACAAAGATTGATACTGGTTTTGCTACTCCGATAGCATAACTTATCTGTATCTCACATCTATCACAAATTCCTGAAGCAACTATATTTTTTGCTAAGTAACGAGCAATATATGCTCCACTCCTATCTACTTTTGAAGGATCTTTTCCTGAAAATGCTCCTCCTCCATGACGACCAATTCCTCCGTATGTATCTACAATGATTTTACGTCCTGTGAGTCCACAATCACCTTTTGGCCCTCCAGTAACAAATCTCCCTGTAGGATTGATATGTATAATCGTATGTTCATCGATAAGATTTCCAACTACTGGTTTGATAACATGTTCTTTTATCCCTTGATGAATTTCTTCGTTTGTAGCACTGGCTCTATGTTGATTTGAGACTACAATAGTATCAACGCGTAAGGGCTTACCATCAGCATACTCTACTGTTACTTGAGTTTTTCCGTCGGGAAGAAGAAATGGGAGTATATGTTGTTTCCTCACTTCCTCAAGTCTACGAGCAAGTTTATGAGCGAGACTAATGGGAGTAGGAAGATAATTTTCTGTTTCGTTTGTCGCATAGCCATACATGAGTCCTTGGTCTCATGCTCATCCAGTATCGACTCCTTGAGCGATGTCTGGAGACTGAGAGTTGATAAGAATTTGAACTCCTACATCCTCAGCACTAAAACACGCTTCTGGCTCGTTATACCCTATCTGAGCTATCACTTTTCTCGCAACATCTTGGAAGTTTACCCAAGCCTTGGTAGTGATTTCTCCAGAGACGATAACTGTTCCTGTCGTCACGAGGCATTCACATGCTACACGAGAGTTTGGATCTATAGTAAAACATGCATCGAGTATCGCGTCACTAATCTGATCACATACTTTATCAGGATGTCCACTCGTAACTGACTCTGAGGTAAGAAAATATTTCATAAAAATATGGGTAAAAAAATAATAACTTTCCCGAGGTCACGAAGAAAGTTATTTTTATAAAAAATGAAAATATCTTTCCCGCTTCCGGGTAGGAATTAGCACCTTGCTCTTCAGTAGGTTGCTGGAGTGTTACGTAGCGAGCCTATTCTCTGACACTCTCTCTTGATATGATTTTATCAAGTGAAAAAATATTACTAAAATTGTCTTGTTTTGCAAATTTTTTTGGATATTGGCTTGAAACACTATAATAGTCCTTATGAACGAAACTACCTATGATATCGCTGTTGTGTGAGCTTGAGCTGCTGGGATATTCGCCTGCATCAATGCGCCAAAAAATATGACAAAAGTCCTTTTAGAAAAAAACGAAAAAATCGGAAAAAAGGTTCTTTTATCATGAGGAGAAAGATGTAATGTATCCAATATAGATATCAAGCCGGAACAGGATTATTTTGGAAAAAATAAAAAAGCCTTGTATGCTTTGTTTAAAAAGTTTTCCAACTACGATATGATAGACTGGATAGAGTCCCGTGGGGTAAAAACACACATAGAAGATAGGGGGCGTATCATTCTCCATAGTGGAAAAGCTCAAGAACTCCTCACTCTTTTGGAATCAGAACTCAAAAAAAATAATACTGAAACAAGACTACATTTTGCAGTCGAGGATATAGAAAAAATAGATGGTGTTTTTGTCATCAAAAGAAAAGAAAGTGATGAAGTAGTTCGTGCAAAAAATGTCATCATATCCAGTGGGGGAAAAAGTTTTGCACAAGTTGGAACTGATGGATGGGGGTTTCGACTCGCTCAAAAATATGGGATCGAAGTCATAGAACCCTATAAATGACTCTGCGGAATAATAAGCAAAGAGGACCTCTCAGAACTCTCTGGAAGTACCTTGTTTCTTACTTTAGAGTTATTTGATGGAAAAAAGCTTCTCTACAGTGAGTATGGCTCGTTTTTATTTACACACTTTTGACTCTCTGGGCCACTGGTATTTAATGGAGTTATCAGGCTTTGAGAGTATTTACGTGATATCTCCATCCTCGAAAACGAGAGTCTCTACATCAAAGATCATATCACTCTCAAACTGACTTTTGATGAAAATCACCTCACCAAAAGGGTACGAGATTTTTTCAAGCTCACCCCGGAAACTATGAGTGCAGAACTCAGAGTCAACGATCTGCGTAGCTGGGCAGAGGCAAAAGTTACAGGAGGATGAGTCAGTCTCGATGAACTGGATAAAAACTTTATGGTCAAAAAAATCCCCTGACTCTATTTCATCGGGGAAGTTCTAGATCTGACTTGAAAAACAGGAGGATTTAATCTCCAAGTAGCTTGGAGTGCAGGGTATGTAGTAGGAAAGAGTTTTTATACTGATTAGGCCTTTTCTTCTGGTACCTTTTCTCATCAAATCCCCTCAAGTATCTTAGCAACTACTGCTTTAAATTTCTCTGGAGCCTTACACGCATCTCATTCAAATACGCTTCATTCTCAAGCATTACATCTTGATATTCTTGGGACCAGTTGAAGCCTCTCAAAATGTTCGCATGTATGTCAACATGTATTTTCTGGCATATTATATTTTGTTAGGAAAGTGAATAATTTCTGCTGTTTGTGGAGTTATAATTCATAGTACTTTGCGTCATTCATCTCATAATCCATCGATAAGCCAAGCTATTCTTGCTCTACTTTCTACTCCAATTTTCCCTGCTGTTATTGGGTCTCGACAAATACTCTTATCTATACTATGAAGTCTATCATCTAAAGGACATACTACTATTCTCGTTCATTGGATACTTTTCTCAGCAAGAGAACAATCTCCACAGTTTTGAGGCTGATTGAACATAGAGAGTTTTATAAGGTATTCCTATTTTTATACGTAAAAAAAGAAAAAAATCAAATTATTATTCACAAGACACAAAATATATAGAGAAGGACTCTATCGTGATCTATTATATGACCTTGAGGAGCTGAAAAGTTTTTACTCGTTTTTTGTGAATATGAGAGTTTTTTTTGTTTTATCGAAGATTTCTTAGATCATTTTTTTGATTTTTTTCATGCTGCGAGAGTTTTTTTGTATTTTTTAAGTGCGACTTCTCGTATATATTGCGGGGTAAGCATGATATTTCTCTCTTTTGATTTCAGCATATTTCCATATCTATCAAAAATAGATACTGTCACTTTTTGTTCTCCAGGAGTAAAGTCCTCATCCAGTAAAAATGTATATTTGCCATCACTTCCTGAAAGTACTTCAAACTCCCCAGATGCGAAAGATATTTTCACGAGAGCCCCAGACTGAGTTTTTCCACTCACTTTCACTCCAGATTTTAGGAGTTTTACTGAAAGTGTAAATGCTACTTTTGGAGCTTTTACTTGAGAAATCTTTGGCTGCTTTTGTTTTTTTGTGAGAAGTGTTTTACTTTTTGGTGCCTCTGTATGCCATTCATAATATCTCAAGACATATGGCGCAAGGAATGTCGCCTTTTTTATATCACCTACGCTTTCAAATCCAAGTACTTCATACAATTTTTGGAGTGCAAAAAATATATCCCCCTCTGGAATATTTTCTATAATAAGCTCTGACTCAAGGTTCTCAAGAAGCTGTATTTCTTGGATCATTTCTTTGTCTGCCCACATCCCTCGTTTAGATTTTTTTGCTTCTTTCTGAGACATCTCAAAATCAAGAGAATATTTGAATGGAAAATACAGATATGCCCTTGCATATCACTCTTCTATAAGTATCTGATTAAAGCTCTTTTCACTCTGAGAAAAACGAATATACCCGAGAAGACGCCCGTACTTATCTCTATAATTTTCTTTTTCTATCTCAAGCCATACTTCTTTTCCAAGAAGCGATTTTTTTGTATATGCTGAGGCCTCTTGTCAAAAAAATTCTACTATTTTCTTGGGATGTTTTGTCTCAGGAGTATCCACTCCTATGAGTCGTACTTTTTCTTTTTTTCCATCCCCAAACTCTATAACAACTGTATCTCCATCTATCACTTCTATAACTCTTACTTTTTGAGAATCGATAAGTAAACTTTCTCGAGTGATTACAAAAGCTTCTCTTACCTGAAAATTCCGTGAAAGTTCATCAATCAGATGTTCGTTATAATACAGATACAGAGTATCTCCACTATTTTCTAAGTTCAGCTTTGTGTATGATTTATACAGTTTCTTTTTTGCGTATGGGAGGAGAATAATATCTTCCTCCACTCTAAAACTCTTTTTATTATCCTGAATAATAAGTCCTTTGAGGTATAAGATATTGATCCCTGTGTTTTTGAGTTCTATCCACTCATTTTCATCTCTCGAGTGAGGATTTGGGAGAAAAGATGATATCCTAAGATATTTAGGAAGATTTTCATCGATATCCCCTGATGGAATTTGTCATTTCCTCAGAACTTCGATAGAGAAAATATCTTTTGATTGACTGAAAGTATCTGATACTGTAAGTGTCGCCTGATGTTTTCAAAAAGAATATTTTTGGGCTCATGGATTTTTTGTATTTGCTGTCAACGTATTTCAAAAATCCCAAAAGTAATCAAGTGTATCTCCATCAGAGTCATAACTTCAAGAAGCAGTAAAATTGATACTACATTCATCATCAGTGTAACAGATAATACTTTTTTTTCATCGCATCTGCTTACTTTTCCCAAGGATACCTTGGAGTCCTATCACAGCTTTTGGAGAAGTATTATGAAGCATTTTTTCTGAGGCATAGATATTAGATACCTCAAAGAAATAGGCTTCTTGAGTTTGAGTTTTGTGGTTCAAAAGTTTGAGTTCCACACGATGTTTTCAACTTAAAAAAGAGAGGATTCCTGGATTACAGGAAGTTGTGTATCTTTCTCGAAAATTTGCGTTTCAAAAATCCCACTGACAAGACTCATAACTCTTATTTTGGAACTTGAGATTTACCTTGCACAATTCTTCGTTGCACTCAAGATAGTTTCCATTCGCTATACCTCCACTTTGGACGATGATGGATCTTTGTGGGTTAGAAGTATCTCCCTGAGAGTTGGCTCAAGAACTCATTCATCAGGAATTTGATATATAGCCATTATTGCTGATATATATCTCTTTGGTTTTGGTGTTTTCTCGATTCTCTTTCTCAAATATACTGAGAATTATCTTGTGTTGTCCTATAGGGAAAGTGATAGTCGAGGGATTGCACGTATCTTCTTGTCCTGTAGAAAATCAAGCATCTATCCTGCAGCCAAATCGTGTAGGAACATATCCTCAAAAAGTTTCTTCGAGGCTCAAATTTACCTTACATTCAGGTTTTGTACTATCACAAATGTACTCTCAAGGTTCAGTAGATGACTCAGATACATAACTCGGATTTTGAAGCGTAAAAATAATATCAGGGATCTCTCCATCACTCTGTTCTTGACTTCATGTAGAGGAGCTTTGCTCTGGGGAAGAAAAAGTATTTTCAAAAGACAGAGAAGATAGTGTATAGTTTTCAGGATGTTGTGTATCTCTTATTTTTACAGAAACGTCATGGCGTCCTGGAGGAAAGCTTACGTAGCCTGGATTACATGTATTTTCTGTTCCGAGAGTCTCAAAAACACCTTGTCAAAAATCCCACTCACATATAAAACATGATTCTCAAGGAGTATCTATGAAGCTCGATTCTGTCGTAAAATTTACACTACACTCTTTGCTTTTACATATATAACGTTCTGATTTGAACTCAAGCCCACTTTGTATCTCTATCACTGGAGTAGGTACTGGTATAAAAGATGGAGTATGTATGATGCGAATGAATTTTTCTTGGACGTTAGAAGGATTTTCCTTTTCATATATACTGAAGCTTACTTGATGTTCTCAATATGGAAAAATAATAGTATTTGGGTTACACTTATTCTCCTCTCCAGAGACAAATCAAAAATCATTTCGACAAGCATACTTTGTAGGAATATATCAGCCAAAAGTTTCTTCGAGATTAAAGTTTACTTTACATTCAGGTTTGCTAGAGTCACATAGATACTCATCTGCACTATTTCCTTGAGGAAGAATATATGAAGGATTTTGAAAAGTAATACTAATATTTGGAATATCAACAATTTGCTCTTGAGTTCAAGTTGAAGTTACTGAGGAAGGGAGAGTTTCCAACATATCTCCACTATAGGCACTTGAAGAAAAGGAAAATACAAAAAATACACTGAGAAAAAACATCCATATAAAGAACTTCTTCTTCATATATCAAATATATGCTGTAAATTTTCACAAATATATAGAGAAAACTAAAAAAGTAAAAATCCTCTTCGATAATCAATATAAGAAAAAATAATATATATTTGTCAACTATTTCTTGTCTCTATTAAGCGAAAAAATGTTTGACAAAATACCAATATAGACGTATACTTCGCTCACTTTAATTTTGTATTTAATAACCTTACACTATGAAAATAACTCTTAATAAAGGTTTCACC
>CAYTMN010000028.1:0-14510 GCA_964438925.1 uncultured Candidatus Peribacteria bacterium | reverse complement strand
GAGGTCAAAAAATGGGTTCATAGTTATTTTTTTCTCAAGTAGTATCTGTAGTATCCAACATAATTACTCAAAAGAAATATGGTTTCGATGAGTACTCCCATAGGAGTTTTTACGAGGATATTATATACGATAACGAGACTTGTTCAAGATATAGCGAGAAGTCTCAGTGATTTGTCAGACTTTTGAAAAGCTACTATTGAGCCGATAACGTTTGCGATATACATAATGATATCAAGAAAGTCTTTATAGAGGATGAATGTTGCAACAGTAGATATGGCTATAAATAGGTACATCCACTCTTTGCGTGTTGAAAAGTAGGCGATAGCATAACGGATAGCGGACATAAAGACCAAGAGAAACGCAGTGTATCTATCAAGGAGGAAGTAGTGACATGCGAGAAGAGTTGCTGAAATAGTAAAAAATAGAAGTATGTTTTTTCTTTCCTTGCACTGAAAACTTGCGATGTCAGCAAGGAGGGCGAAAAAGACGAGGATTTGGGAGAGGAGGAAAGGGGTAAGCATAGGTTAGGTTTTGAGCAGTATATGGAGAAAAGAAAAAAATGTAATTTTTTTAAAAATGCCCCATTCTTAATAGGGCAAAATTTCTATAACTTCCTTTCTTTTATCTCCTCCTCAATATCCTTCACAAACTTCTCGAGATACTCTACTGTTTGTTCTTTCGTCTTGTAGTTTCTCACTGCTACCATTCCTTCTGCTTCTTCTTTTTCTCCGACTACGAGGATATAGTTTACATGCATCTTCTCAGCATTTCTTACTTTTTTATTGAGACTATCATCTGAATCATCGATAGTTACTCTGACGTGGTTATCTCTGAGTTTTTTTACTACACTGCGAGCATAGTCGTTGAACTTTTCACCGACAGGAACGACAATCACTTGGCGAGGGGAAAGCCAGAGTGGGAATGTCCCTGCAAAGTGCTCTATCAAAAATCCGATAAGTCTTTCGTGAGTTGAAAGTGGCGCTCTGTGGATACAGATAGGAGTTTTTTGTGTTCCGTCTTTGTCGTTATATACGAGGTTAAATCTCTCAGGAACTGCGAAATCGAGTTGGTTCGTAGCGAGAGTAAACTCACGTCAGATGATAGACCAGATTTGTACATCGATTTTTGGTCCATAAAACGCTGCCTCATCTTCTGCTTCTATAAATGGAACTCCTGATTTGATGAGTACATTTCTTACCCAGTCTTCTGTTTTTTTCCAGAGTTCTGGAGCGTTTACGTATTTTTTTCCGAGTCATTCTGCTGAGTGTTTTGAAAGTCTCATCTGAAACTTTTCGATGTTAAAGAGTTTGAAGTACTCGATATACATTTGGATAACTTTCATAAACTCTTCTTCAAACTGCTGCTCAGTACAGTATATATGAGCATCGTTCATACAGAGGCTTCTTACTCTCATAAGTCCAAAGAGACTTCCTGAGTCTTCAAATCTATAACAGTGACCATACTCCGCATAACGAATAGGGAGGTCACGGTAGCTTTTTGGATAGGCTCCATACATCTTGTGGTGGTGTGGACAGTTCATCGCTTTGAGGTAATACTTTTCTCCATCAAGCTCCATAGGAGGGAACATACTCTCAGCATAGTAAGGGAGATGTCCTGATCTCTCGTAGAGTTTTCCTTTCGCGATATGAGCACTACGAACCCTCGAGTATCCATACGCTTCTTCACGTTCTTTTGCGAGTTTTTCTATTTCCTCTACCATCGCTGCACCTGCTGGGAGCCAAAGTGGAAGTCCTGGACCTACCTCATCATCAAACGCAAAAAGCTCGAGCTTATCTCACAGGAGTCTATGATCTCTTTTTTTTGCTTCTTCGATATTTTTTATATGAGTATCAAGTTCTTCACGAGTATCAAATGCAAAACCATAGATACGAGTGAGTTGTGGATTTTTTTCATCCCCAAGCCAATATGCTCCTGCTACTCTTTCAAGAGAAAAAGCGTTTTTATCGATTTCTGAGAGTTTCTCAACGTGAGGACCGCTACAGAGATTATCAAACATTTCTTGTCCTTGTTGAGAGTTCATCCTGTAAAATGAAACAGTAGTTTCACCTTGAGTTTTAAGTTTTTCTAGATTTTCGAGTCTATATTCATCGTTCCAAGCTTTTACTTTTTCTATTGCCTCATCTATTGGAAATTCGTATCTTTCAAATTTTTGGTTTTGAGCGAGAATGTTTTTCATTTTTTTCTCGATTTCCTTGAGATCTTCTTCTGTGATACTTTTACCTTGAATCGCAAAATCATGATAAAACCCATTTTCTATATCTGGTCAAAATCCGAGTTTTACATTTTCTTTTCCGTACATTTGTTCTACTGCTTGGGCGAGCACATGAGCCAGAGAGTGGCGTTTTACTTCTATGTTAGACATACTTTTATATGTTAATGGGTAAAAAAAATCCTTTACTTTTTTATAGTAAAGGAAGTTTAAAGGCAATTAAACAATATCTCTACTTTCAGGTAGTCATTATTGTTGATAACGTTCCAAGTTGTGTGAGCATCGTTGGTACTGGTTAATTGCTAACTCATTTGAGTATAACTACAATTTCTTTTCCGTCAAAAATATGTCATAAAAAAACCTCTCTGTGCGAGAGGTTTACATACTGTATTATAGTGAAAAGTCTGTTACCGCGTATGGAATACCATAGTTGCTTTGAGTTGATGTTCCAGATTGAGCAGTACCATCAGTTATTCCTATGAGGTTTGCAGGACAAGTAGCTTTGTCATCATAACAAGATTCTGCATCGTAGTCTCAAACGAGTTTTGTTACATATTTATCACTTCCATCTTTTTTGATAGTAAATGCTATGTTATAGTTTACTCCGTTATAGTTAGATGCCCAGTTTCCACTTGCTGCATTTTTTTTGAAAGTTGCATATACGTATCTTCCTACTCAGAGATCAATCATTTTTCATGGATTTCCAGCAATACTGTTTACCTTTATATCTCAAACTTCAGGGTCATAGAGATCTTTACTAAGATATTTTTTCCCTACTGTTTCACGAGATATGGTTCACTTTGCCCCGATTTGTCTTTGAGTTCCACCTGTTGCCCACGTACCAATACCATACACTCTTCCTCAACCTATTGAATTTGTAGTATTTACCGTTTGAATCTCTTCTCCGTTGTACGTTACTTGAACTTTGTTTGATGCTGTTGCATCAACTGTAGAGTTATACCCCCATAGGTTTGTGGTACCTGAAAAAGTATCAGCTGGAGGGTAGTAGTTTTTATCAACTTTAAATTGTTGAAGAGCTGTTTCAATAGTAGTAACATCATTTATCTTTCTTCAAGATACTGCTTTATCTACTGCTCCTCAAAAGTTTTGGTATGCGACAACTGATATGATTGCCAAAATAGTAATAACTACAAGAAGCTCAACGAGTGTGAATCAAAGTTTTTTATGTTTCATAAAATGCTTTTGAAATAAATCTCTCTTATAGTATTTTTTTTAAATGAAAAGTAAAGTGACTTTTTTAAGAAATAAAATTTTGCAAATGCTTTTGCTTGAAGTAAACTGATAGAAAAGTAACGAATTTTTATATGGAACAGGGATATGCAAAAATCGATAGAAAGGTAGAGCAACTTATAGAAAAAGTTTCTGCTTATACCCACTTTATTCATCCCGATATTATTCGTGAAGATATTTTGAAAGCATATGAGTTTTGAAAAAAAGCTCATGAATGACAAAAAAGACTTTCGTGAGAACCATATATTGGACATCCTGTTGAGGCAGCACTTATTTTAGTAGATCTTAAGCCAGATATCTATACTATTCAAGCATGTATCCTTCATGATGTTATTGAAGATACACCCGTTACACACCAAGAAATACAAAAAATATTTTGAGACCAAGTTGAGAAACTTTGTCTTGGTATGGAGAAACTCTCAAAAGTAAGATATAAATGAGAAGATAGAGGAATAGGAAGTTTGAGAAAGATGTTTGTTGCTATGGCTGAAGACCTCAGAGTTATCTTCATTAAACTTGCTGATAGACTTCATAATATGAAAACTTTGAAGCATCATCCTAAAAAAGATAAAAGAGAAAGAATTGCTTTAGAGACTCTTAACATCTATGCACCTATTGCTGATAGACTTTCATTATTCAATATAAAAAATGCTCTAGAAGAGGAGTGTTTTAAAATTCTTGATTATGAGAATTATAGGAAGATAAAAAATGAACTAGGTGAACTCAAAGAAAGTATAGATATATTTTCAAAAGATGCAGTAAAAGAAATAAAAGATGCTCTGGATGAGGGAGGAATAGACATATATACCGTCGATTATAGAGTAAAATCTATCTACTCAATCTATAAAAAAATAAAGAAAAAATGACTCGAAAATGTACAGTCTTTGTATGATCTTTTTTGAATCCGTATTATTGTGCAAGATATAGAGTCTTGTTATAAAGTTCTTTGAATCATACATAGTTTCCGGACTCCACTCCCAAATAGATTTAAAGACTATATAGCTCTTCCAAAACCAAATGGATATAAGAGTCTTCATACGACTATTATAGGACTTCTAAAAAACTATCGCCAACAACCTACAGAAATACAGATAAAAACTTTTGAGATGAAAGAGTATTCTGAGATAGGAGTTGCTGCGCATTTTGAGTATAAAGAAAGGTGAAGTAAGGTTGCAAAAGATATTGATTGGGTGAAAGAACTTAAAGAAATGACGGAGAGTTTATGAAATAATGAACTTATTACTTCTATCAATATTGATGTATTCAAAGATAGAATATTTGTACTGACTCCAAAGGGAGACTCTATAAATCTTCCACAATGATCAACTCCTATAGATTTCGCATACTCTATTCATAGTGATCTCTGAAATCATATTGCTTTTGCTAAGGTCAATGGAAAAATCTACCCACTTGATAAGGAGCTTTCAAACGGAGATGTACTTGAAATCATTACAGATAAATCGAGAAAACCTAGTCCTTTTTGGCTCTCATTTGTAAAAACTAACAGAGCAAAAGACCATATAAAATACTATCTCAATAAGGATTCAAAAGAGCAAAATAGGGAAAGGGGAAGAGAAATAGTAAATAAGTACCTTGAAAATGCATGACTTCCACAGCTTGATAAAGAACTATCACTTCTCAAGATAATTGACGGAAAAGAAAATGACTTGGAAGATAGACTTTCAACTCTTGAACAAGTTTGAAACTTTTGACTTCCTCCTTGAGCTCTTATAAGAAAGATTATCAAGTCTACGAGTCAACCAGTACCTCAGACAGAAAAAAAACATAAAAAGTGAAATGCGGAAGAGTCTTCGGTCTCAACAGGAAATTTAGAAAAAGTTGAGATAGTTATTGGATGAGAAAAAAATCTCCCATATAAGCTTTGTGCTTGTTGCAAAAAGAAGATCCCTCAACAGATAGTAGCTCACATAAACAATAAAGGAGTTATCAAACTCCATAAAAGAGACTGTGAAGTACTTGCATCAGTAAATAAAGAAAGACTTCTATCGGCTTACATAACAGGAAGTGAGGCAAAACCAATTATCGCTCATATTTCTTTCTTGTTTCAAAACAAGATTGGTATATTTAGAGAACTTTCAGATATTATTTATTCAATGCATATAAATATTGAAGAAATAAACTCCAAAAAAGAAGATGAAAAAACTACTAGACTTTCTTTAGCACTTCAGATTCCTGACTATGATTATCTCCTTATTGAGAGACTTATAGAAAGAGTAAAACTCAATTTACAAGATAAACTTATAGAGTACAAGGTTGAAAAAGTAGGAGAATAAAAAAAAGAGCCAAACGGCTCTTTTTTTTATTATTTTCTGATATCAAGTTTCTTGATGATTTCATCGTATTTCTCAGGATTTTTTTTCTTGAGATAGTTTAACATTTTTCTTCTCTTTGAAACCATAAGAAGAATTCCTCTTCTTGAGTGGTTATCATTTTTGTGGTCTAAAAGGTGAGCTTTAAGATTTTCTATCTTTGAAGTAAGAATAGCTATTTGTACTTCAGGTGAACCAGTATCTCCTTTTTTAGGAGCGAAGTCAGCGATGACTTTCTTCTTATTTTCTTTTGTAAAAGACATAGTAAGTATTTTTAAAAAATATTGTAACAAAACCGGAAAATACACCAGTAAGTTGTCTGGATTATAGGGAAGACCTATAAAAAAACAAATCTTTCTTCGCTTTTGGTGTTTTTTTGCATTTAAAAGACTATTATGATATTATCTAAAAGATATTTGAGAAATTATCTTTTATGGCTCCAGAATCGCATAAACCAAGAAAAAAACCACAATTAAAAGAAGCAACAGTAGGACAAGCTGATCCAATCTGAGATTTTTTTAAGCGTATTTTTAGTTGAAACGATACACCCCCTGAACCAAACTATAATTGAGCTATTTCACCAAAAGAAAGAGCACGCTTGCATGCAGAAAAAGAAAAGGCAATCAGAGAAAGAAACCTCAGAAGAGCAGCAAAGAGAGCTGGTGAAGTTTGAAATGTTATGCAGTCAAGAAGAGAACAATATCAAATAACTCCAGATGATAGGAAGATTGTAGATCCAATTAAAAACGAACTAAAAGATTCTGAGTGAAAAATTCAAAAAAAGGAGCAAGTTGAGGTTTTTCAAAAAGTTTTTGAAATGGCTCAAGTAGATGGTCAATTTGGGTATGATACCTATGGAAGATATAAAATGAATAAACTCGATAGATTTTTAGATATTAGAGAAATTCTTAACTATTGAGATACTTTTCAAAAAATTGAAGGATATGACTTGAAGTTTGTTCTTGAAAAAGCAAAAAATATGAACGAAATATTTTCGTCTAATGACTTATTTCAAGGAAAATCAAGAGAATACTTCGCGCTGTATTTTAGAATACTTAAGAGTTTTTCTCAAGATCAAATAAAATTTGTACAGTCAACTATTCCAGGTATAGCAACTCCCGATGGAGACTTTGGAGTGTATACGTTTAGTAAACTCTTAGAAAAAGCAAAGAAAGATGGAGTATCTTTAGAAGGACTTATGTGATACACTCAAGACCTCGCTCTTCCACCTATGCCTCCAGAAAAACCTGCAGCTTTTAAAGAAGAACCAGCTGCATTGAAGTACTTTCTTACTTTTTGACTTGATAGAGAGCTGTTCACTGCCTATGAAAAGATGATTCCAGATGAATTTTATAAGAAAAAACTCGCTGATTATTACAAAAAAAATCTATCTGCTACAAAAACTGATTTCCCAGAATTGCTCACTTTTGTTACTATATTGAAAAATTTTCCTTGAGTAGATAATCCAGGTGAGGCAAGTGGTGCAGTGATGAGATTTCTCGATGCTCCAGAAAATCTAGTAGAAGTTATTCCAGAAGAAAAAGTATTGAAGCCCGTACTAGTAGAACAGTCAGAAGTTCCTGCATTTACGTGACCAACAAAAGCTCTGAGAGAAAAACTTTGAATCACATTAAAAGATACCATTACTTTTTCACAAGAGTCATGAGAATATCTTATAAAAAAAGAGGATGGGACTATTGTAAAAATAGTGTCAGAGGACAACAGATTTATTTTAATTGATAGAATCTATAGAATTGAAAATTTTACTATTCCTAAACTTAAAGATATACAACTTCCTGAAGAAGAAGCAAAGGATTTCCAGAGATTTTTATGATTCAAAGATCCTGATGGTATAATTTGAGGTACAACCTATGGAGTGTACACTTCAGAAAAATACGCTTCTATAGCGAAGATATTTAATCCACAAGAGATATGAAAGCTGCAAGTCGCGCAATGATGGAGCTTTTCTGATTTCCTATCAAAAGTGTGACTATCAGATGCTTCCTGAGTTAAAATAGAGCTAGGGGATGTGATGTTTGAAGATCCTGATACTTGAACTGTTACAATATATAATAAAAAGGAAAACAGTGTACAGATATATGAAAATAGTTGAACGCTAGAAAAATATCTTACTTCTCTCAAGTTTTTTAAAGAATTTGAGTCTCTTTGAGATAAAAATAAAATAATTATTAAAAATTTATGTAAACAAATTTCACCTGATTTTGATGTTGAAAAATCGTCGCAACTTGAGATTTTTAAGATTTTATCTTCTGATAAAGTTTGACTCTATCCGTGAAAACTATCCGAACTCAGTTGAGTTGAGATATATATGCCTGGAAATATTTCTAAAAGTTTTTTTGATAAAGCAAAAAAGCTATGAATTGATAGCAAAAATATACAAGATTTAAAAATTCCAGATGCAAGCTTCGTTGTTTTTACAGAAGAAAATGGAGAACCTATTATGAAACTCAAAGGAACTTCTAAAATAATTACACAAAGAGATGTTCTTGAAATAGAAATTAGACGCCCTATTTCTGAATCAAACAAGCAAAGTATTCCTAGGTTTATTCAAGTGATTAATTCTTTAGAAAAGTATAGTAAGAAAAAACTTCTTAGTGAAACTATCAAAAAACTTGTTCAAGAAAACTATTCATTTGCTCAAGCTTTATTTGCTCCCAAAGTAGAGGATACATATGTGATAAATTTTCATAAAAGTGCTTATCTTTCAAAGACTCTTACAGCTTATGATATTTTTTATAATAAAGATTATATTTCTCTTTGAAACAGAACATATAGGAAAAGTTGAGCTGAGTTTAAAGAAACGAAAACACTTCCCACAGATAAGCCTGAGAGTACATCAAAAATTTCTGCATGGAGGACAGAAGTAGTTTGATTTTTCAAAAGACTTGAAGATGCTCCAGCTGCGACATGAGAATTTTTCTCTATTAATTGAGAAATACTCAATATAAGCGAGATGAATAAAAAGATAGAACTTAGAGATACGCGACCTGAAGAAATAGAAGAATTTAGAAAATGAATTACTTTTTCAAAGCTTTTTAATCTTTATCAAAGTGTCATAAGTGCAAATTTAACTCTACCTAAGAATAAAAAAATAGATCTGAATCCTAGTCTCAATCTTATGAAAACGATGATAGTTGAAACAAAGAAGTATTCTGAAGTAAGAGAAAATTTTTGAATAACCGAATCTTGATGAAAGTACGCTATTAAATTTCCAAACAAAGATTTTGAGACTGCATTTACTGCATATGAGATATTCTGAGATTTTACGAGTTTGGAAGATGATTTTTGAAACACATATTTCAGAAATGATGTTCTCGGTGGTTTTTATACTGTACAAGGTGAGAGAATGATACTTGGAACAAAAAATGGGAAAGAAGTTAATGTTGTAAAAAATTCTGTAGCTGTAAGTCAAAAACCTACTACTTGAATTAGTTTGTATTTTAAAGAATGAAAAATTGATTTTCAGGGGCTTTCAGAGTACCTACAAAAACTTGATTCCTCAAGTAAAACTAAAGTAATAGAGTATTTGAAAAATACTTTACATACTGGAGATTTTAAGGAGATTATGTTGAAGACATTTACTATGGCAACCCCAGATATTGGAAGCTTCGCCATAGACTTTTCTGCGTTTCCTTGATTTGTATGAATATTGAATATTTTCGATATATTTTCATGAAGTGAATATTTGATGACAAAAAAGTGAAACAAGACGATATACCTTTGAAGATGAAATGATGGGTTTTATGAAATTCCATGACAAAAGAAATATGATAATCATGCTGTAAATGGACTGATTTTTACACCAATGACGAAAGATAAACTCCCAGCTTGAGTACTCACTCCAGAAGGATATAATATTTCAGAAGTTTGATTCCCTGTAAAATGAAGAAAATGGGATGCAAAAAAATGAAGATACATTACTACTTGCTGAAAATCTGCTTTTGAATTTGCTTCTTGAGATGGTTTATGAGCTAGTGGAATTTCAAATAACTATGCTTTTTGAATATTTAATGAGTATACATGAGGTGCGAATAGAAGACTATGAAACCTCAAATGAAGTATTCAAGAAAAAAGTATACTTGACCATATGAATTGATTTTCTTCAAGTGTAGGACTTATATTTTCTGATGCCTCTGCTAAAAATAGGGAATTTGGGCATATAGCAACTATTGTATATATAAAAGATGATAAATGAGTTTCAAGACCCATGGTATTTGATAACTATTATGGTACTTGAACATACGGGAAACCAGAATCTCTTGCAAGTTACATCTCTCATAGAGGTCCTATTAGAGGGATAATTGCTCTCGAGACAGAATAAATCAAGTTTACATATCTTTTAAAACGGGTATACTCTTCTCATATTAAAGTATACTTGTATGAAGCATTTTTCAGCGTTTTATATATCTGAGTTTGAGTTCTCAAAGAGCTCTCTTGTTGCTACATTTCACTATAGTTTTGATAGGGAAGTTTTTTTTGAAGAGACTCTAGACTTTTCGTCTCCTTGATTTTTCCTCAGAGAAGATTTTGACGAATCAGTATTACAAAATCTATTATTTCATTTGTCTCTGGCTCTCGCCATAAGTTACTATAAGATTTTTCCAACGAAAAAGATAGTTATTGAGCGTTGATATCTTGATGAGGCTGATATAGCTTTTTGGAAAGATTTTTATATCTCATGACTTTGAGAATTTTTATATAAAAATAATATCTCTCCAATAGATCTTTTTGAGTTTGAGATAGAAGAGAATATTTGAAAGACGGAAACTCAAGCAATGTCTTTTTCTCTTGATGAAGAGTATCTTCTCCCGATTGGAGGATGAAAAGATAGTATTGTTTCATCATTGAGTTTCGATGCACTTTGAAAGCCATACTCAAACTTTGTTTTTTGAAAAATGGACACTATAAAAGAGAAATGTATAGAACAAAATGGACATGAAACTATCTTTGTAAAACGTTCACTTTCACCTATGCTGTTTGAAATGAATCAACAATGATACTACAACGGACATGTTCCAATATCTGGGATCATATCTTTTGTGCTTACTGTAGTGACATATCTATATAACTATACATACATAGTCTTCTCAAATGAGCGTTCTGCAAACGAGTGAAATGTCCTTTTTGATGGACTTGATGTGAATCATCAATACTCAAAATCGTACGTGTTTGAACAAAAAATATCTCAATATATAGCAAAAAATATATCTGAAAATATGGTCTATTTTTCTCTTTTACGATGATTGTATGAGATAAAAATATCTCAAATTTTTGCAGAAAAATGAAAAGAGTATTTTTCGATTTTCTCAAGCTGTAATGCCAACTTTAAAGTCCTTTCTGATGGAAGAGAAAATGAAAAAAAATGGTGCTGAAAGTGTCCTAAATGCTTATTTGTTTTTTCTATGTTGTATCCATTTCTTGAAAAGAAAGAGATGCTTCAGATATTTTGAAAAGATTTATATGAAGATATCTCATTGATGCCTTTATATAAAGAGTTACTTTGAGTTTCTGGAAATAAACCTTTTGAGTGTGTATGAGAAGAACAAGAAGTATTTTTAGCCTCATACTTAGCTGTGAAGAAGACACAAAAAGAGCTTCCAGAACTTCTAGAATTTTTTGCAAAAAATATACTTTGAAAAAAGAGTGAAATAGATATAACTACTATGCTGAAAAAATATTTTGAAATCCAATTTCATGATCAGTCTGTTCCAGAATTTTTGACTAAAGATTTAGAAAATATATGGCAAAGAAAACAAATCTAGTTGATATACTATTGAAGATATTTGATCTTTACCCAAGAGAAAACTTTGTTCTCGCTTTTTTTTGAATTTGTAGTTTTATCATTCTCAACACTGTTTTCACGTATACTGTTTTTAACCATACTTTTTATAAAACTCTAGCAGACAGTCAACAACTCTGAGAAGTTATTATCCCTGTAAACAGAGGAACGATATATTCATCTACGAATAGTGGTACTGTTTTAGCTACTTCGGTACATCTGTATGACATTGCTATTGATCCTCAAATGGTTTGAGATAAAGGGAAACTTGCTATTTTTTTAAGGGATATCACTTTCAAACAACTCTGTCAGCTAAAAACAACAGAGGCTTGCTACAATAATTTACTAAAGTATTTAAGAGTATTAGAAATACCTGATTTTAAAAAGGAAGATGATTATATAAAAGAGTTACTCCTAAAGAGTATCCAAGATAAACTTTCAAGAACCAAAGTGACGAGTGATATGGTTGCAAGTGAAGTAGATGGTGAAAAAGTACTAAAAATTCAATGATTACACCTCCCGTGAATATATATAGATAATGACAAGATTATTGCTAATCCTGAAGAGATTGCAGATGAAAGTTATACCGCAAGTACTTTAGCTTCTATACTTTTAAGAACTCCTGAAGATATAAAAAAGTCTCTCAAAAAAAGAGATCTACGCTATGTACCAATTATAAACAAAGTGAACATTTGAGTATCCGATGATGTAAAAGACTTTCTGGCAGAAGAAAAAGATGCTTTAAAAAAGTGATTGATTAATGAAGAAGATTCAATCTCTAACTTTATTGTCCTAACAACAAATCCAAGTAGATATTATCCAGAGGGTAGTGTATGATCTCAAATAACATGATTTGTAGACAATGATGGAGTAGGGCATTATGGTATTGAATGATTTTTTAACGAACAACTAAAGTGACAAAAGTGAAAAATTGTGAGTAGGAAAGATATTCAGTGAAGAACTATTGAACCAATCAATACAACTCAAGATGAATTTGCTTGAATTGGTTCAGATATCTATACTACTATAGATAGAAGTGTTCAGAAAAAAGTGGAAGAAATTATAGAGAAATGAGTAAAGGAATTTCGAGCGGTGAGAGGTTCTATTATTGTTATGAATCCATTCTCTTGAGAAATCACTGCGATGGCTAACTATCCTACCTATGATGCAAACTTTTCTTCTGACGTATATGAACTAGAGAAAGTCTCATATGCAAAGTATCCAAATCCTACAATTGATTTACTATGATATCCAGTTTTTGTTGAAGATACTGAAAATGGCGAGGAAATGTTGTATGATGGGAAGAAGATATTTTTAAGACTTGCTGAAAGAGAAGAACTTTGAAACATTGCTCTCATAAAATATAAGTATAAAAATGATTTTTGAGCTTGAGTATTTCAGAACAACATAGTTTCAGGTTTGTATGAACCATGAAGTATTATGAAGGCCCTTACAGTTGCTATTGGGGTTGATACTGGGGAGATAAAACCTTATGATATGTACAACGATGAGTGAAAAATCGAAATTGATAACTTTACGATTAAGAACGTTGTTTCAAACTGTTTAGGATATAAGAGTTTCCAAAATGCGCTGAATTATTCTTGTAATGTTTGAATGATTCGTATCGTTCAAAAGATATGAAAGGCTCTCTTTTATCAATATTTGAAAGACTTCTGATTTTGAAAAAATACTGGAATTACTCTCGAATGAGAAACAACATGAGCTTTGACACCTTATGAAAAATGGTCTACTGCTCAACTTTTTACTACTTCTTTCTGACTTTGAGTAAATATGACTCAACTCCAGATGGCGACGGCTTATAGTGTATTAGCGAACTGATGATATTATGTTACCCCTAGAATTCTTAAGAGTATTACTTTTCCAAATGGGAAACAAGTAGAATATAGAACTGAAATTTCTCATAGAGTTATAAAGGAATCTTCTTCAAAGACCATTACTTCGATGCTTGTAGATAGTATAGAGCATGGGGTAGCTAAGAACTGAAAGGTGCCATGATACACTCTTGCCTGAAAAACATGAACTTCGCCAATCGCATTTAAAGGAGGATATGAAACTGGAGAAGCAAGTACCAATGCCTCTTTCGCAGGTTATGGTCCAGCAGAAGAACCAAAATTTGTTATTGTTGTGAGACTTGAAAGACCAAAGGCAAGTATTTATTGAGATACAACATCTGCCCATATTTTTAAAAGAGTTGCAGAATACCTCATAGACTATTACTGAATTCCGAAAAAGAAGTAATATTGACTATTTATATATTTTATTTATACTAATTATAGTTGATAGTATAATTCTTTTATAGATTTCTATTAACTCTTCATAAATAGTTCCTAATTTGTAGGTTATGTGAAAAAAATGAGAGTTTAATAACTGATATACAAGCTTTGATCTTGCTTCTTGACTCGAGTTTGAGATTGGAAAAAAAGATAGAGTAAAGGGGTTAAATTTACATGGGGAAGACTTTGAGATTCTTTGACTCAAGTTTAAGTTTAAAAAAGGCGATGTGTTGGTGATAGTTGATGAAAAAGAAATAACTCTTAGATGAGATAAAAATGAGAAAATAAAACAAGTGAAGTTTAAAGTTCGTAGAGCTTGAGAGTTTTTAAAAAATAGTAATATCGTTTGAGAATGAGAGCTTCCAAAATGAGAAATAACCGAAGATGCAGTTTTTGAGTTTAATGGCGATATTTTTATTTTAAGATTTCTAGGAATTTCTAACTTAGAAGAAGTCTTAGATGAGACAAAAGATAGAACAGCTAAAGTACTTGAATGAAAGAAAACTTAAAATAAATGTATATGTTAAAAAAGAACTGTTTTTCAAAACAGTTCTTTTAATTTTCTATATATTTGGTGCCCAAAGAGGGACTCGAACCCTCAATCC
>CAYTMN010000027.1:0-14790 GCA_964438925.1 uncultured Candidatus Peribacteria bacterium | reverse complement strand
GCTTCTCTAAAAACATTTGATGATAAGTTTGCTGAAAGTCTCTATATAAATATAGGAGCAAGCTTTGGTGACTATATAAGAAATACAGCAATGCTGACACTTCTTATTGCACTTTTAGCTATAGGATTGTATGTAGCATTTGCCTTCTCAGGTTTTGCCGCAGGTATTAGCGCGTATTCTTTTTGATCTATTACTATTATCACTCTGTTTCATGATGTTATAGTTGCAGCAGGTATATACGTATTTCTCTCTATATTTTTTAGAGAGTATCAGATCGATACATTTTTCATTACTGCACTCCTTACTATCCTTGGATACTCTATTACAGATACTATTGTAGTGTTTGATAGAACAAGAACTAACCTCATAAAACATATCAAAAAAGGCAAAGTAAGTTTGGAAGAGATTATCAACCTTTCGGTAAACGAAACTCTTACAAGAAGTATCTATACAAGTCTTGCGCTTCTTATAGTGCTAATTGCCATTTTCTTTTTTGGTCCTCAAGCAATACACGGATTTATTCTGGTTATGATTTTCTGAACACTCGTAGGAACGTATAGTTCTATATTCATTGCTTCACCTATTTTGTATGATTTCAATAAAAATAAAGAGATAAAGTTGGTTGAAAAGAAACAGTATGATCCTGAAGATAAAGTCGTAGTATAATTTATATAGATAATATGTATGACTTTTCTCACACTGAAAAGGCTATTAAGTGATTATAGAGAGTTTCATGGAAATGTTTATTTCTATGGAAGTATTCTTTTTTGAGCTTTTCTATCTATTTTTATCACCAGTGAACCATTCCTTTTTTCAAAAATACTCTGACTTGTCGAAGACTATTACAAGACACAAATTTTTCAAAAAGACACATTCATCTTCTTTATATTTTTATGGGGAGGGTATATCGTCATAAGCCTTATTCTCACATTTTTATATAGATATTTTGTAGTAGTAAAAAGAGTACTTACATTTTATAGTGACGTATTTCAAAAATACTCTGAAAAAACACTCTTTATTTCTTACAATACGTATCTCACACGAAAACAGTGAGAAATATATAAGAGATTTGATTCAGGAACTGACAATGTTTTTTGGTTTTTGATGGAGTTTTATAACGACCTCGTAAAAACATTTGTAGGTATTTTCGTCGTATTTATTGCTCTGTTTTTTGTAGATTGGAGGATGGCTCTAGCACTGAGTTTGATGATGCCAATACTTATATATCTAGGATACTATACAAACGCAAAAACTTCTCCAAAACAAAGAATACTTGAAGATGAGTACAACAAAGTTTTTGGAGATGTCTCAGATAGTCTTACAAATATGGCACTTGTAAAAACACTCACTTTAGAAAAACATCTCTCTGAAACTCTCAAGCAAGATTTTGTAAGCATTATCAATAGACAATTTTCTATATCACGCTGATGGACATACGCAAGTCTTTCTTCCTCTATAGTTATAGCTATAAGTAGACTTTTTATACTCAGTATTGGTATATACTTTATCAGTCAAGATACTTTGCAACTTGCAACACTTTTCTTGTTTTATAGCCTTACTGGATGGATATATTTTCCACTTTCTGGGCTGTTTGAAAGGATGAGAAATATACAAAAACAAGTAGTTGCTATAGAAAAGTTTTATGCAGCATTTGACGGTTTTGAGTACGAACTTGCAAAAGATACATGAAAAAAACTTGAAACAGTAGATGGAAAAATAGAGTTCCGTGATGTGACTTTTTCTTATACACACGACAGGGAAATACTTAAATGAATACAACTTACCATCAATCCGTGAGAAAAAGTTGCACTCGTAGGAAATACTGGAGCAGGGAAAAGCACTCTTGTAAACTTACTATTTAGACTGTGGGATGTAGAAGAGGGAGGTATTTATTTAGATGGTGAAGATACCAGAAAAATACATAAAAAATCTCTGAGAAAACACATAGGAATAGTGATGCAAGACAATACTTTGTTTAACACAAGTATACGAAATAATCTCTTGCTTGTTGATAAAAAGGCAACACAAAAAGATATAGAATCAGCTATAAAAAAAGCAAAAGCAGATTTTGTGTTTAAACTCAAAGATGGACTAGATACGCTTATATGAGAAAGAGGACTCAAACTTTCAGGAGGAGAGAAACAACGTATCAACATTGCAAGACTGCTTTTAAAAGATCCAAAGATTATTATACTTGATGAGGCGACATCAGCACTTGATAACTCAACCGAGCTAGAGATACAAAAGTCACTTGATGCTCTTATGAAGGGAAGAACCTCTATCATCATAGCACATAGACTCTCAACTATAAAACATGCTGACAGGATATGTGTACTTGAAAATGGAAAAGTAGTAGAAGAGTGAAAATATGAGGAGTTGATGGAAAAACAGGGGAAGTTTTTTGCACTTGCAAACCCAGATAAACTTATAATATAAATTGCTTGTATGCAACACTTAGCAATCATCATGGATGGAAATAGAAGATGGGCAAAACAAAATGGGAAACTGCCTATATTTTGACACAAAGCTTGATTTGATAACGCAGTAAAGATATCGCAACTAGTAGCTAAAAAATGAATTAACTACCTCACTCTCTGGGCACTTTCAACAGAAAATTTGAGCAATAGAGAAGAAGAGGAGCTTACAGGGATTATAGGGCTTATAGAACTTATCCCAGGGCTTATTCCTGTATTTCAAGAAAATAAAAGTTCGTTTCACACTATAGGTGATATACAAAAACTTCCTCAAAGAACACAAAACATACTCACAGATGTAAAAGAAAAAACAAAAGATTTTTGAGAAAAAAAGACTATCCTTGCTCTTGTATACGGGTGACAAGACGAGATAGTGAGAGCAATAAAAAGATACCAAGACGACCAAAACAAACCTGAACTTTCAGTAAAAAGTTTTGAGTCATATCTTGATAGTGGAGCTTTTCCTGCTCCAGACCTTATAGTCAGGACTTGATGAGATATTCGTCACTCAGGTTTTTTACTGTATCAAAGCGCCTATAGTGAGTATTATTTTAGCGAAAAGCTTTGGCCAGATTTTGATAGTGTCGAGCTAGAAAAAGCTCTCACATTTTTTGACTCTACAAAAAGAAACTTTTGAAAATAGTCTCTAACTTACAAATATGCTCCCAGAATGGTACAATATATATAAACAAAAAGTAGAAACTTCCATACAAGAGTATTTACAAAAATACTTAGAAGACTACAAAAACCCAACTCAAGCAATTCGAGATTTTCAAGAAACTCTCGCATATAGTATGATGTGAGGAAAACGTCTCAGAGCCATACTTGCTATTGAATTTTATCTTACACTTACAGGAAAAAAGATAGAAGACATAACACTCAAAGATGATATACTCAAGTATGCTATAGCACTAGAAGTGATACATAGCTTCTCTCTGATTCATGATGATCTTCCATGTATGGATAACGACGAATATAGAAGAGGGCAACTCACTGTTTGGAAAAAGTATGGTGAGTATCAGGCAGTGCTTGCAGGAGATACACTTAACACACTTGCTTTTGAAATCATAAGTTCTTTTTCAGATGCACAGGCTTGCCAAAAAGTTACAAAAATCCTTGCTTCTTCTGTATGAATATATGGTATGGCATGAGGGCAAATAGAAGATCTTTTTTATGAAAGAACAAAAGAAGAAGTAACAGAAGAAATACTTAAAGGATTACATTTTAAAAAAACAGGACAAGTCATAATAGCCTCAATACTGTGAGCTTTAGTCATAGCAAAAAGAGAAGATCTATGTGAAAAGTATCAGTCTTTTTGAGAAAAGCTTTGACTCGCATTTCAAATAAAAGATGACATACTCGATGTTGAGGGAAGCTTTGAAGAAACAGGAAAAAGTGTTTGATGAGAAGTTAAGGGATTTGTTTATATTTTATGACTCGAAAAATCAAAAAATCAACTCGATACCTTGATTAAAGATTGCATAAACGATGTAGCTTCATTACAATCGGAGAAACTAGACTTTATCGTACACTACGTACAACATAGAACTAAGTAACCCAATACTATGAAACATATCGCCAAATCTACAAAAGCTTTCACTCTTATAGAACTTCTCGTAGTTATTGTTATCATTGGTATCCTTTGAACTGTATGAATGTTAACATACAGTGGATACTCACTTACTGCCCGTGATGCAAACAGGTTTTCTACAATGGAAAAACTCAGAGATGGACTTTTGTATGTTGCCAGTCAAAAACAACTCCCACTTCCAACTTCTAGTAAAAACATCAAAGTAAACACAAACATTATATGATACCAATGATATGCAGGTCAAGCAGTACTTGATGAAATTGTTGATTTTAAATCTGCAGGAAAAGACCCAAAAGATCAGACTTTCTACACATACTATGTTACAAAAGACAGAACAGGATTTCAACTTCTTTGATATTTGGAGGAAAATGCAAATATTGAAGCGTCTATCTTTCCACAAGCATACGCTGTAAACTATAGCGGAAGATTTCCTCATGTTGAAGGAAAAAATCTATGAATTCTTACAGATGCAAGTCTAAATCCTATACAAGATGTTGTTGCCTGAGCAGACCTAGATATAGGAACTACAGGAACGACATATATTGCTCACGTATCAGACATACTAAAACTCAGTGGAAACAATACCGTTTTGAGAACAGCAGCTCGGAACTACACTTGTAGGAGAATTCAAGCAGCAGGTATGTGAGGTGGATCATGATACTATAAGATAAATCCAGGTGCTGCTGCATCAGAACTCAATACGTATTGTGATATGACCAACGATGGAGGAGGATGGACTCGTTTAGCACGCCTAATAAATAATGGAGCAATACAGGAGAATATTCTTTGAAACTCTATACCTTTTACAAGTTTAAAAGCGGTTAAAGTAACAGACCCAACAGACAGTAAAATTGCAACTTTTTCTACTTCACAAGTTGCTAACACCAACACTACATGAATCACTTCAATCGAATGATATAAAATCATGCTCTGATGAGCTGGAGCATATGGAATATATAACTCATGACAAAATGCCTGTAGTTGGGCTAGTACTCTTTGAATGCGGTGAGCTTGATATACCGTAGCATGATGTGGGACATACCCGACACTGACAGCAGCATGAAAATCTACTATTAGTACCACATATTTAAGTGAATTCTTTGATGTTGATATTTATATAAAAAACTAAAATCCCGAATCTCGGGATTTTTTTATATGTATCTTTCAGGGTGCAACTCCTTTTGTATCTCTATGAAAGCTATGTTACGTATCCGCATAAAAAACTCTCGCTCTCTTGAGTTTTGTAAGTGAGGGCGAGGCAGATAGACGTCAACCATCTCAACTATTTTTTTTCTTTCAAAAATAGTGCATTTTTTCATTTCTCTCTCGACACGTAAGTAAAATCCTACATCTGTAAATTTTTCAGGAGAATGAATAACCGTTTTAAACAGGTTTTCTAAAAGTTCATGGATATATACACTTCCTTGTGATGAAATATTTCTGAGGTTATAGTCAACTCTTGTTCAAAAATACGCCTGATTTTGAGAGATTATTCCAGGCTTTTTTATTCTATCGGGAAATAGTGGTACAATTTCAGTCATAAAAAAGAAGTAGCTGTATACTACTTCTCTCTAGACTTATTGTCAAAGCAATTTATTTATTTTTAATAATTTTATCGATAAGACCATACTTAAGAGCATCTTCTGCACTCATAAAGTTATCTCTATCACAGTCCTTTTCTATTTTTTCAAGTGGCTGACCAGTATGATGAGAGAGTATCTTATAGAGAGTCTTTCCTGTTCTTATGATATGTTCTGCAGCAATCTTTATCTCTGTTGCTTGCCCTTCAACCCCACCAAGTGGTTGGTGAATCATGATTTCACTGTGTGGAAGAGAGTATCTTTTTCCTTTAGTTCCTCAAGCTAGAATAATAGACCCCATAGATGCAGCAAGACCTACACATACAGTAACAACATCACACTTTAGGTATTGCATAGTGTCATATATCGCAAGTCCAGCAGTCACATGTCCTCCAGGAGTATTTACATATAGAGTGATGGGAGTTTTAGGATCTTGTTTATCTAAGAAAAGCATTTGTGCGATAACAGTATTTGCAACAGCACTATCTATAGGTTCACCTAAGAATATAATTCTATCTTCTAGAAGTCTTGAGTAAATATCATACACTCTTTCTCAACCACCAGGAACTTTATCTATAACTGTAGGAATAAGTGTATCAGTAGGAAGCATCTTTCTAGCTTTTTTTGTTCATTTTTGCCCACGAATCATCATAACTTGGTACTTAAAATATATTTATTTCAGAGGAAAGTTATCCTCTATACTCCTATTGTAGCAAATTTCTGTATTTATAATACTATTTTAGAGTACTTTTTAGTTTACAAACCTCAAAAAAATGTTACAATTTCAAAGTTTCTTTCATACTATGACGACAAAACTAGAATTTATAGATACCGATGTGTCCAGAGAATGAATTACCTATAGCAAGATAGTTCACCTTTTTCGTCTCTTTTTCCAGTCACAAACCACAAAAGTTTTAGCCTACGCAAAAACGTTTTCAGATATTGATTTTGCAAAACTCAAAGCATCTTGAATACAAGCTATCATACTTGATGTAGATGACTGTATAGCTCCACATCATGGAGAGATTATTCCTCAGAATAGAGACATCATAGAGTGACTTATAAAAGACTTTAAAATCGTAGTTTTTTCAAATATGAAAAAATCAAACCGCTATGATGAGCTGGAAAAACTTTGAATCCAGATAGTTACTTCACCATTTGCAAAACCAGATGCTCGATGATTTGAAGAATGTCTAAAAGTTCTATGAACAGAAGCTACTCAAACAGTTTGTATAGGAGACAACTATGTTACAGATGGAGGATGTAAAAATGCCGGTATTGAGTTTATAAAAGTTTCCCCCATCCAACAAGACGAAAATCGCAGCATAAATAGAAGAGTTCAAATTGCATTTCAATCTCTTGTGGATAAAATAGCCCAAAAGAGATGACATATACCTTATTCCTAACCCCTTTGTATAATGTCTATAGTAACGAGATTCCCACCAAGTCCAACTTGATACGTACACATTTGAAGCCTGAGAACCGTTTTGTATAACTATTTATACGCAAAGAAAAACAACGGAAAGATGCTTTTACGTATAGAAGACACTGACAGAACAAGACTCGTAGAGGGAAGTGTTGAAAATATGCTTTTTGTACTCGCTACTGTATGACTTATCCCAGATGAAGGACCAAATAACCCTGGGGATAAAGGACCCTACTTTCAGTCTCAAAGACTTGATATCTATCAAAAATACGTTCAAGACCTTATAACTGCTGACAAGGCATATTATTGCTTTTGTTCAAGTGAGAGACTTGATACTCTGAGAAAAGAGCAAGAAGAACTCAAACTCCCAACAAAGTACGATGGAAAGTGCAGATATCACACAAAAGAAGAAGTAGAAGCAAATCTCAAAGCAGGTATGCCATACACAATACGTATGAAAATACCGCAAAATCAAAAAATAGTTTTCGAAGATATGATACGTGGAAAGATAGAAATACCTTGAAAAGATATAGATGATCAGGTACTAATGAAGTCAGACTGATATCCTACATATCATCTTGCAAATGTAGTGGACGACCATCTTATGGGAGTTACGCATGTTATCCGTGGAGAAGAGTGGGTACCGTCAACTCCAAAACACATACTTCTCTACGAAGCATTTGGATGGCAAGCGCCTGTATTTGCACACTTACCACTCCTGCTTGGGAAAGATAAAAAGAAACTCTCAAAGAGAATGGGGGATGTATCGGTTGAGTCATACCTTGAAAAAGGATATCCAACTGAAGCTATACTCAACTATATAGCACTTCTTGGATGGAACCCAAAATCAACCAAAGAGTTTTTCACTATGAGCGAGCTTATAGAAGCATTTGATCTCTCGCAAGTACATAAAGCTGGAGCTATATTTGACATAGAACGTCTAGAGTGGTTTTCAAGTAAATACATAGATACATATACTCCTGAAGTTATCTACGATAAGCTTGTAACCTACCTTTGAAGGTACGATAAGTCTTTCTTAGAGACTCTACAAAAAACTGAAAAACCATTTGTGCTACAAGTGATAGCAGAAGTAAAATGAAGAATGAAAAAATTTTTAGACTTTAAAGAGCTGACTACTTTCTTCTTTGAAGAACCAAGCGTTGATGCTACACTTTTTATCAATGAAAAAATGCAACTTGCAACAATGCAAGATGTAAAAAATGCACTTATCATATGACAGGCTATTTTAACAAACTCACTTAAAGATGGAGCAACACTTGAAGAGATAAAAAATACCTTTGTAGAGCAGATTGCAAAAGCAGGAATGAAAAATGGCCAAATACTCTGGCCAATACGAGTAGCACTCTCTTGAGCGGCATTTTCTCCAGGGGCTCTAGAACTCATAGCAATTCTTGGTAAGAAAAAGTCAATAGCAAGAATCGACAAAATTTTGAAAGACCTGTAAAACTATGATATCATTATTTTAGTTAGTTATATAAGCATATGAGTATGAACTTCCAGACACTAAAATGAATGATCGAAAACCTAATAAAGAACTTCGCTTGTCCTGTATGTTCTTCTGCTATTAAAGAGAACAATGTTGAAATCATTGGAGCAGCAGGTTCTACAGTCAATATTGATATAGAGTGTCCTGAGTGTAAAAAGCACGCTCTTATAAAAGCAGAGCTCTCTCATACAGAGGGAAGTATGCCTGCTTCTAAAGACAAAATTGCAGCTATTAAGGATGCACTGAAAACTATCTCTGGAGCATCACAAAATACTACAGAAGAAGATGATGAAAAAGTATTTATTAAAGATGAAGAGATTGTAAGTTTAAGCCAAAGTCTTAAAAATAAGAAAGTTTCAGTATCAGACCTCTTTGGGGAATAACTAAATTTGATTTTTTCACTTCTAGGATTATATTTTAACATATAATCCTTTTTTAAACCTATGATAAAAAAACTTGCCCTCCTTTGTATCATTATTGGCGTATGACTTATCGTCTTGGTATTTCAAGCACCAGAGACTGCTTCAAAGCTAGAACAAATACTTTGAATGAAGGGAATTACGAGTAGTATACTAGAGTTTAAAGGAACGGTTGATAAAGTAGCGACCGATATACCAACAAAAAACGATCTTATAAATACGTATAACTCTCTCTCTAGTGGAGCACTCGATGCAAAAAACACAGTTGTTGATACAGCGAACACCACAAAACAAAAAGTAGATGATGTAAGAAAAACTCTCTCTGGAGCTCAAGAAACAGTCACTGATACGATTGAAACTGTACAAAAAGCAAAAGAAGATCTAGAAAAACTCCAGAAACTCGGACAAGATGTAGTAAATATCGTCTCTTCAGGTTCAACAGTAAAGAAGTAATGCACACAAAAAATAATATCCCTCTGGAGGGATTTATTTTTGACTTTCTTTCGTTTTAAACCATAATCTGGCTCTATGAAAACCTACTTTATACAGACTTTTTGATGCCAAATGAACGAGGCTGATAGCGAGAAAGTAAATATGATGCTTCTCCAGTCAGGCTTTATGAAGGTACCTTCATGGGAAAAAGCAGATCTCGTTATTTTTAACACATGCTCTGTGAGAAAAAAAGGAGAAGACAGAGTATACAGCATGATGAATGAACTTAAAAAAGACTTCAAAAAATCAGGAAAGAAAATAGTGACAGGTATCACAGGATGTATGGTTCGAAAAACAGGAATGCATAAAATGTATCTTCCTCAAGAGTTTGAGAGAGAGGCAGTAACAAAAATAGAATATATCCAAAATAGAGAAGGTATTTTTAACAACGATGATAAACTCTTTCCAAAAGTAGAAAACCTAGACTTTACTCTCAGAATAGAAGAAATACAGTATCTTCCATTTATTTTAACGCATATCTATGGGGAAAAAATAGGTCAAGAAGACAAGTTTTCAGACTATCTCAAAACAAAACAACAAAGAGAAAATCCGTATAGTGCTTCAGTCATCATCCAAACAGGATGTGATAACTACTGTACTTTCTGTATTGTCCCTTTCACAAGAGGAAAAGAAACATCTCGTCCTATAGATGAGATAGTAGCAGAGTGTCGTGAAGCAGTACAGAGCGGAGCAAAAGAAATAACTCTTCTAGGCCAAAACGTAAATAGCTACGGGAAACAGTTTGTTGACCGTAAACTCTGGAATACTCAAACAGGAAAATGGAACCTCAATACAAAACTCAAAATAGGAATAGATATAGACGATTCTCTCATATTTTGTTGGGAAAAAGAAATACTAGAAAACTATACCAAAAAAACAGGAAAAGTACTTCAGTTTGATGAGATACTGACACACAACTTTAACGATGATAGAGACCTTGAAGAAGCGTTTTATGATTTTTTCAACAACAAACAACACGAGCTCAAGCTCTTTCCAGATGCCGATACAGTACTCAAAGATCTCAAAGCTGCAGGACATGAACTCTATGTGGTAACGTCAAGAGAGCCAAACGACATGAGACACCATACGCACGATCTACTGGACAAGTACTTTGGAAAAGACTTTTTTCATGAAGTATGTTTTATAAAAGATACTGGTGAAGATAAAAAGTACAAAGCTGCAGAGAGATTTGGCCTTGATATAGTCATAGAAGATGCACTCCATCATATACAAGACTATGTAGAGTACTCTAACGTACAAGTGGTTTTGTATGATATGCCTTGGAATAGAGGATATACAGAAGATAACTCGAGAACTTTTAGAGCAAAAAGTTGGAGAGAAGTAGAAGCATATGTACAAAGTCTTCTTCCTCGTGAAAACAAAACAACGTTTGTATCACCATTTCGCCAACTCCTCGATGAACTTAACAAGATAGAGTGACTTGACCGTATCCGTTTCACTTCAAGTAATCCTCACGATATGACGCAAGATATACTTGATGCACACTTTGAACTCCCAAAACTTTGTAACTATCTTCACTTTGCACTACAGTCAGGAAGTAACGAGATGCTCAAACGTATGAACCGTAAACATACATACGAAGACTTCAAAAAGATAGTAGAGTATCTGCGCAGTAAAGACCCTCTTTTTTCTATCTCGACCGATATGATTGTCGGATTTAGTGGAGAAACTGATGAGATGTTTCAAGAAACACTCAACGCTTTTTGAGAGCTCCAGTTTGACTTTGCCTATAACGCGCGCTACTCCGTGCGACCTCAAACCCTAGCAGCAAAGATGTACCCAGATGATGTGCCAAATGCTGTGAAAGCAGAACGTTGGCACCAAATAAATGCAAAACTTGAACAATGCGTAGAGAAAAGAAACTCTCTCTTGATAGGGAAAGTTGAAGAAGTGATGATAAATGGAGAACGTGATGAGCAATGGTTTGGACGTACTCGCAACTTCAAAGAAGTATTTTTTGATAAATCTACCGAGTCTCCTGAGCCTATCGAAAGAGAGAGTGAAATGTCCAAAGGACATGGAGATGTAAAAGTCTGAGATATCGTCAAAGTAAAAATCACACAGCTAGATAGATGGGTACTCAAAGGGGAGAGAGTTTAATTTATTCAGAAATATTGACTTCAACAATAAAAGTATTATAAATTATTTAATACTTTTAAATTCTTTTGTATGACAGCTATAGAAAATGGATTTGACCCGATTCTTGCGATGATGAGAGGGGAATATGTTGAAACTGGTTGACTTCACTTCATTGCAACTCCAGATACCAAAGATCTCATGCACACAGTGAGAGAGAAAATTCAGCATATTTTAGATACAGCTCATGCTGCAAATCCGGCAATATATAAAAAGAGAAACATCACGTTCCAAGTACTAGAAGGGTATGGGCAATTTGCAAATGGAGAATCAATTGCATCTATTGATACGAGTGTAAGAGGAAAGCACGTTTACTATTTTTCAGACCCACACGGAGATTCGAAGCACTATAACAAAGATACAAGAAAATTTGAAGAGAGAAGCTTGAACGACAAACTTATGCACGATATACTCGCTTTGTGAGCTCTAAAAGAAAACTGAGCAAAAAGTGTAAATCTCGTACTTCAAAATGTGCCATATGCAAGACAAGATAAATCTACACCTAATAAAAGAGAGGCCGCTTCTTTAGATAGAATTTGAGGATGGATTTCAGATATAACAGGAGAAAATGGGTACGTACTTTGTATGGACCTACATAACCCTGCTTCAAAGTCTTCGTTTAAAGATACAAACTTTATAAATCTCTACTCTGGATGGTTTGTAAAAAGAGTTGTTGAGATGGCAAGAGAGGAAGATGAGTGATTTACACCAGTTATTGCACCAGCAGATCAAGGATGATACGGAAAAACATCAAAGATAGCTGAAGAATACCAATTTTGAAATGTTATCTCTATCAAAACCAGAGACTATACTACAAAAAACAAAGTGAGTAATGTAAATGTTATCTGAGATATAGAAGGAAAAGACATAATAGTTCATGATGATATACTCGATACAGGAGGAACTCTGGTAACACTTCTTGAAAAACTCTTGGAGAAAAAACCTCGCTCTATCCGTGTAGCCATAACTCATGGACTCTTTAACGCAGATGCGTTCGCAAAACTCTCAAGCGTTATCATAAAATCAAACCAAGTGATAAAGTGAGTATATGTATCGGACTCTGTATACAAAGAGATAGAAGCATACGAGTGGATAAAGAGAGTAAGTACTTCCGATATTTTAACCAACAGTATCTTGAGTATATTCCAAGACTTTCCTGTAAGAAGAGGAAATGATACAGACTATGCGGCAGAAGAAGAAAAAGCGTAAAACAAAAAAGCTCCTCCAATCGGGGAGCTTTTTGTATAATTATTTGAAAAGTAAGCAAATAGTATAAAATATAAAGTGACCGATAGTTTCGCTTTTCCACTTGTTGGACTCATAGCGTTTACGATAGTTGCGCTTATGTGGTTTATACCAGATACGAGGATGGAGAAGATTTTTAAGGAAGGGTAGAATAACCTCTTTTTTTTAAGCGAATGTACATGGGTATTGAAAAGGAATAGGGCATAAAGAAAAAATTTATAAAAAAATTTATGAAAAAACTTACTAATTCTTGAAACAATCCTTTAATTTGTGACAAGTGCCAAGAGTATATGTATATGGAATTCTGAAATCCTGAAAGTAATTTTATTAGAGCAATTTGTACTAACTGTTGAGAAGAAAAATATTCAAAAACAAAAGAAAAAATCAAATATTATTCCGAGAAGAAATTCACGCCTTATAACAAACTTTGATTTAAATATGATAATTTGGATTACTTCTTTATACCGTGATTAAAAAGACCTTGGAATGAATGATTTTTAACTCCAGTATTTTTTAATTTAGATTTACTTTTACATTATAATTCTCATCCAGATTATAATATAAAAATGTATACTTTCTCATGTGTTTCAATATATGATAAGAGTTGAAAAGAATTAGTAAATCATAGTTTTTGAATTAATAGAAAGGGTAAACTTTTCTGTTGGCTATGAGATTTATATCAAAGTTTTGAGAAACATCTTGAAGATGAAAATTTAAAGAGGTTATTACTTTCAAATATTGAATCTGACCATGACATAATTTCCACATTTTATATAAACCAAATTGAAGCAAATTTTACTGAAAGTGATAATGAAGAATGAATTTTTTATGAATTGAATAAATTAAATGACAAAATTCTAGAAAAATTTAACTTTAAATTAGTAAAAATAGACATTTTACTTCTAAGGAGTTGATATAAACATCCAATATTAAATCTGAAAGATGACATCTTTTCTTCTTACTTAAAATTATGCAAAGCTCTTATAGAAAATATTAATGTAGAAGATTTAAAAATTTTTCTAACTAAAAATTGATATAAACAAGAAGATTTAAAAGATAAATGATCTCTAAAAATATTCGAAGTATTTATAAAAACTTTTTATGTTTGAGAAATTTATAAACTAATGACACCTCTTTATGTGTTATATGATTTAAGAATACTAGAATGACATTTATATGAAAAAAATACTTTTGATGAAAAATATTTATCTTGTAAAAATAGATTATGAAGTAATCAATTAATAAACGACTTAGATTTTTTTAAAAAACTAATGTGACAATTGATAACTTTTTATCAAGAGTTAAATGAAAATATATAGTTCTACACCCCCTTCTTCTCACCACTAAAATAATACCAAGCAACACAAAAGAGTACAAAGAAAAGTCAGGCAGATCACCAAAATGGGAGCGTTATATGGCTTGCATAAAGAACTCAAACTAGAAGTGGGCCTATTATCCCTCCGACACCTGACGTAGAAGTATTCATACCCATAACTCTTCCAGAGTGCTGAGGTGAAGCCTGTGAAAGCTGAGACGCGAGAGCTGGGTTAAACGTCCCCATACCTAGAGGGAAGAGGATGCTGATAAGAAATACTCCTATCCAAAAAGGATTCATAACATACAGAGACATACCTATAAACAAGACTCAAAGTCCTGAGATAAGCATACCAACTTCTGAGAGTACACGACGTACATACTTAACAAAAAATCCTTGATAGAGTATAGCCGTTACACCTACTACTCAGAGGCTGTATCCTATCATGTCAGGGTCAAACTTAAACCTATCTGCTAAGTACTGTGTCGAACCTGACTGTATAACAGAAAAACCGATAGTTGTAAAAAGTGAAAGTGCGAGGAGAAAAAGTATCTTTGGAGTATACTCAAACGCCTTATCTATAT
>CAYTMN010000026.1:0-15084 GCA_964438925.1 uncultured Candidatus Peribacteria bacterium | reverse complement strand
GCTCTCGCTACTCCTGAAGAACTTTATGAAAAAAAGTATATTGATTTCCTTCCAAAAGACTTTCAACAATACAAAGCAGGCTATGGAATCGTATATGAGTACAACAGGGAAACAAAAAAATATGACTATATCATGAGTGAAATACCATAAAGAGAAGACAATAATTTGAAATATTTGTATTTTCCTTATAATCCAAAAGCTTTAAATTTATTATATTGTATATGAAAATAGAAAGAAAAAACCTTCCTTGATCAGTAGTTGAACTTATTATTGAAGAATGAAAAGAAAAAGTAGCAAAATATAGACGTCAAGCTATTGACTATATTAGAGCAAATGCAAGCATAAAAGGTTTTAGAAAGTGAGCACATATTCCTGATGAAGTAATCCTAAAAAATTATTCTGAAGAGTATATCTGAGAACTTACCGTAAGCAGTGCTCTTGATAGTATCTATCAAGAAGCGCTTAAAAAAGAGAAACTGTTTCCTGTAGCTCAATGAGAAGTTCAAGAGGTTATTTCACAAGATCCTCTCAAAATTCGTATTCATATCGAAATTTTTCCAAATATTGAAATAGATAAAAAGTATAAGAAAATAAAGGTAAAAAAACATACTGTTGAAGTTACAGATGGAGAAGTTGAAAACACTCTTACAGATATACAAACAAGATTTACTGGTTTTGTAGAAGCTACCTGAGATTATACAGTACAAGATGGTGATAGAGTAACAATTGATACTCAAGGATTTGATGCAAAAGGGACTCCTCTTGAATCGACAAATATGAAGGACTATCCTCTTGTAATAGGAAGTAAAATGCTGGTACCTTGATTTGAAGAAGGTCTCATAGGAAAGAAAAAAGATGAAGAAGTAGAGCTAAAAGTCACATTTCCAAAAGACTATCACAATGCTGATTTTGCAAACAAAAAAACTACCTTTAAAGTTACCGTTAAAAAAATTGAGCAAGCAAAAAAACCTGAGTTCACTCCTGAATTTATAAAAGATCTTAGAGGAAAAGACCTTGATCTCGTAGGTTTTAAAAAACTGGTAAAAGAAGAAATCCTTGAAACGAAAGAATCAAACGCAAGACTTGAAGATGAAAATACACTAATAGATGAACTAAAAAAAGTAACAACAGTAGATTTTGGAAAGAGAATGCTTGAAAATCAAATCCTCAACGTATTTGAAGAAATCAAACAAAACCTCCAACAACAAAATGGAGTAAAAATGTCTGACTACCTTGCATCACTCAATCTTTCTGAAGAACAATATAAAGAATCAAACGTAAAACCTATAGCGGAAAAAAGACTATTTGGAGAACTTACGTTTCATAAACTCTTAGAGTTAGAACCTCAAGAAGTAACAGATGAAGATGTAAAAAATGAAGCACTAAAAGTTCTCGGACGTTTTGAAAATCCTGATGTAGTAAAAAGACTTGAAGAACTCTACAAACCTGGAGAGAAATACTTTGAAGAGCTCAAACAGAGAATGAAATACAAAAAACTTATTGATAGTTTCTTTGAATAAAAAAACGCTTTGAAAAACACTGGGAAATTCCAGTGTTTTTTTGTGACCTATTTTTTAAAAAAATGATTGACTCACACGAGAAAATCCTATAATCATTTTCAATCAAAAAAATACCCTATTTTTTTACCTTTTTGTTTGATGGATATACCTGATTCTTGAGAGTTCCCTCCGTGATGATACGCAGCAAGTCTCATAGAAAAACCTAGTGCCTCTGTTGAGGAAAAAACACAAAGAAAAAACCTAGAAGCTCTTTGAATATCTGAAGTTGATGGTGAAGTAGTATATTTTGGGAGAAAATTCTCATCTATAGTACAAGAGCATTGAGCTCCTCTCAAAATATTTGCCCCTCAAATAGCAAAAAAAAGAATTGGAGAAATGCAGCAACTCTTTCAGGATGCTTTAGAATGGTTCTCGTACAAATGAAAATATGTATACACATACTGTACAAAAAGTAATCATTTTGCTTTTATAGTGAGAGAAATACTCAAAGATGGTCAAGATTGAGTCACAAATCGCTCAGTTCACTTAGAAACATCATCAGCATTTGATGCAAAAATCATAGATAATACTTCTCTTCATCCTGATTCATTTGTCATACACAATGGATTTAAATCACCTGCATACTTAGAAGCAATAGGAGAAATATCAGGGCGCTTTAAGAATGCTATATGTGTTCTAGATGGTATAGATGAACTAGAAAAGTTACAATGATATGTTGATCCTTGATACTCTGTTTGAATTCGACTTTCGACAGAAGATGGAGCATATAATTCTCGCTTTGGAATTCCTCTTTCAAAAGTAGAAGATTTTGTAAGGGCCAATAGAATAAATGTAACTTTTAGCTCAACAGGACTACAACTGAAGAAGAATAAATTTTATATTGAAACATGGATTAAAGATGCTGATGAGTACTATATACAATTAAAAAAGTACGTAGAAATGTATTGTAGACTGTATATGATATGCCCTTCTTTACAGTATCTCAATATAGGATGATGAATGCCCGTAAACTATGACCTGAGTGAAGAAATTTCTTATAGAAACATTGTCGAAACTATAGTGGGTATTATCCAAGAAGTATGTGATGAAAATGGAGTACCACATCCAGATATATTTACCGAATTTTGAAGTTATACAGTTGCAGATACTTGAGTCACAGTTATGGAGGTTATATGAGAAAAAAATCAAAATGGAGATGAAAAATGGTATATAGTTGATGGCTCTCCTATGAGTATGATTCCAGATTCATGGGCGCTTGACCAGTACTATCCAACGATTGCGCTCAATCACTGAGATGCTTCTCGTCAAGATGTTTCTGTTTGATGAATCACTTGTGATAAAGACGATACCCTTCTTGGAAAAAATGGTAAAAAACTCTCGCTTCCTACATTGCAAGATACACCTCTTTTACTTGGAGTACTCAAAACTTGAGCATATCAGGAAAATATAGGGGGGTTTTGAATAGGGTCGCTCACTCACTGTCAGAACAGTAGGTATAAAGTGCTCGTTATTTTAGAAAATGGAGAAACAAAAACATTTTTTGATGCTCAGGATGAAAATGCAAGACTAGAGACGCTTGGGTACTTAAAAAGAAAGAGAGGAACAGTATAATTATTTTTTCTTGTGTTTTTTCCCGCAATAAGGACAAAGTTTCCAATCAAAAAACATCTTTCTTCCACATCATTTACAATCTGATTGAATCTCTTCATTACAATGAGGACAAAAATTGTAACCTGCATTAACGCTTTCACCACACTTTGGACAGTCAATAATGTTATTTCTGATAGTTTGAGAGAGTATGTCTAAGTTTTCTTCTATCTCCTCATAAAAGCTTTCAAATATACTTTTCGCTGGACGGATAAGTAGATAAATAAATAATCCAAGTGGAGTAAAAATAGTAACGAGGAAAATAGATAATAGTTGGAGTCAGATACTTTCGGTACGGTTTGTAATATCTTTATACACCCATATGATAAGTGATATCCAAACAATAAAAAAGTAGATAATCACCATTTTTATAAATACTTCTATTGTAAGTTTATCCCAAAAGTAGTTGATATAGAGTTTAGCGTTAGAATGAACAAGAGAGTCAATAAATGAGTCAAAATATGTCATAGTTTTATTGTAAGTTATTTTTCTTCCAGATTTCTATTTTTTTATGGTCTCATGAAACAAGAACTTCAGGAACTTCTTTTCATAAAAAAACTCTTGGACGAGTATACACAGGATACTCTTTTTTTCTAGACAATTTTTGAGAAAAACTTTCCTCTATAAGACTTTCAGGGTTTCACAATACTCAAGGTATATGACGTATAAGAGCATCAAGAAAAACCTGAGCAGCAAGCTCTCCAGAAGTAAGAACATACTTTCATATACTTACTTCATAGTCGACATATATATCACGGATTCTTTGGTCAATACCTTCATAGTGTCCACATATGATAATACACTCTCTGAGTTTTTGAGCAAAGTTCTCTACTTTTTTCTGATGAAGTAAAGTTCAAGAAGGAGTCATGTATATCACAGGGATTTTTTTTCAAACTTTTCGAAATATATCTTCAATACATTTGCTGAGTGGTTCTGGACAAAGGACTTGCCCATGCATACCAAAAGCCTTATCATCAACTCTTCTATGAGCATCCTCTGAATAGTTTCACAAATCATAGAGTGTAGCACTAAAAAGCTTTTGCTTTTTAGCTCTTCCTATGATGCTGGTCTTTAAAAAAGATCAAAAACTCTCAGGAAAAATAGTTACAATATGGAATTTCATTGGTGTATATCAACAATTTTTAAAAATGCTTGTACAACTTCTTCAGGAGGGAGAGTTGCGTCTATAACATAGTTACACAATTCTTTTAATTCTTCTTCTTCAAAAACAGAACTATTGATACGATTTTGATACTCTTCCTCACTCATAAATACTCATCTTTGCTCTATCCTTTCTTTAAGCTTTTCCTTAGGTATATTGAGAAACACGGTAGAATAATACAAGTCAAACTCTGGTCTTTCACTTCTGAGTTTTTTGAGTCCATGTATTTCTAGTTCTTTCACAACAGTTTTTCATTTCTTTACTCCTTCATCGTATACATCAAACATTTTCGTTCCATAGTAGTCCATTTGATGGACAAATGCATACTCAAGAAACTCAGAGTTTTCTACTCCCTGTAGAAAATCTCATCTTGTCACAAAATAGTATGTTCCTTTTCCATCTACTTCTCCTGGTCTCATAGGACGAGTGGTATAGGAAAGAGGAAAATACAAATCCTCTCTTCCATTTTCACGCAAGTTTTTTATGAGAGTTCCCTTGCCACTCCCTGCGATTCACATAACAAAAAATATATGTCCTGTCTTCATAATCTCTATCAATTTAATCCTACTATTTCTCTGAGTTTCTTATATTTTTCTAGTTCTATTTCATTCGCTCGAGCATTTCATACAGCAAGAATTTTTTCAATATCTCCAAAGTTATTTTCTAGCTTTGCTCTTTTTTCTCTAAATGGTTTGGTATAGTCTAAGATGATTTCTAAAAGTTCGAGTTTTGCATGTCCATATCCATATCCACCCTTGAGATACTTTTGTCTAATATCTGCTACTCTGTCAGTATGCGCGAAGAATTGAATCAAACGAAATACATTGCATGTATCAGGATTTTTTGGAGCTTCTAAAGGAGTATCATCTGTCGGAATAGCCATGATCTTTTTCTTAAGCGTTTTTTCGTCTTCAAATACTCAAATAAAATTATCATAACTTTTACTCATCTTTCTTCCATCAAGTCCTGGAATAGTTCCTACTTCTTCACTAATATGAGGTTCAGGAAGTTTGAAAATATCGACTTTATATTCACTGTTAAAATACTGAGCAATATCACGAGCAAATTCTATATGTTGTTTTTGATCTTGTCCTACTGGGATAAGGTCAAAGTCAAAACAAATGATGTCAGCTGCCATCAAAATAGAGTAGTTAAATGTCGCCATATTGATGTCGCTATTTTTAGCTTGGCTATCTTTAAACGCGTGAGAGCGAAGTATAAGACTATATGGAGTAGTGGCACACAGATACCAAAATATCTCCATATGATGGACAAGTTTTGACTGTTCAAAAACATAAAAGTTTTCAAGATTGTCAGGTAAAAGTGCAAAATAGTCTAGAAGCACTTGTTTTCTATTGTGTCTTAGAGCATCTCCATCATGGACAGTTGTAAGTGAGTGCTGATCTGCAAGCATAAGGTATGTCTCATTTCCATGAGAAAGTTCTATAAGTGGTTTTACAGCTCAAAGGTAGTTTCCAACGTGAAGCGTTTGAGCGCTGCAGCGGAGTCATGTCATTATTCGTTTCATATAAGCGATGTTTAGTATGCCCAAAGTATAGTAAAAAAGCTTGATTTTCAAAATCAAAAAAGAGAAAAACAAAGAACTTTATGCAAACAGTTTGTGATAGAGAAAATGCTTCATATAATAAAAAAAATAAGACAAAACTATGAAGCTATTTTTCAAAAATTACCTATCTACAAACACGTTTATTTTACTCCTATATTTTTTCTATAGCAGTATAGAATACTATCAAAACTTTTTTCGCGGCACGTATATGCTCGATTTTATGCCTTGGATGCACTTTACAGCGCATCAAGCTTTCCTCGGGATTATAGGTCTATATTTGGTAGCGCTTATTCCTTTTTACCTCATTCAGAAAGAAAAATCAAAAGCACTTTTATGTGTTGAGGCAGTATGGAAAAAAGCAAAAAACTTTTCTTATAAACTCAGTCATGAAGAGAAAACAGCAATACTCGCACGGTGAGTAAAGTGATTTTTTGCTCCTTTGATGATTTACTGGATGATTTGACATATCTTTTCCCTTGTAAGTTCTATAGGGTTTTTTGCACTTGCAAAACCTCAGAGTACATTTCTCGAACTCTTTAACACACATATATTTTGGATAAGTTTTAACACTATATTTTTTGTTGACGTATTATTTTTTACTCTCTGATATCTTGTCGAATCTCCGTATCTCAAAAATACTATAAAATCAGTAGAGCCAACTATTCTCTGATGGGTTGTTGCTCTATGCTGTTATCCACCATTCAATGACTATACATGAACTCTCCTATGATGGTATAGTACTGACTTTCCTCAATTTGCGTCTACATATACACACCTCTTTTTCAACATATGTATACTCATACTTATGACTGTGTACTCTTGGGCATCTTTTTCTCTGTGACTCAAAGCAAGTAATCTTACAAACAGAGGAATTATTACTACATGACCATATAGATACATCAGACATCCTGCATATGTAGCAAAAAATCTAGCTTGGTGGATTGGAGCATTTCCTATGATTCTTATAAGTATGCATACTCAAGACTATAGACTTTTAAGTCTCGTTTTAGTAAGTCTCATATGCTGGTCATGAATATATGCTCTCAGAGCCTTTACAGAAGAGTGGCATCTGTCTAAAGATAAAGACTATAGAGAATATAAAAAATTAGTACCTTATAGATTCATCCCAAAAATTTGGTAATAAAAAATCCCGCATAAGCGGGATTTTTTTTATTTTGCTACCTTTTCTGAAGCGAGATATTCTTGGATAAATTCTGACACAAGTGGTGCAGGTTTTCTAAAGAGTCCAGAAGCAAAGCTTACGATAGTACCAACGGTAATTTGTCCATTTTCGTTGTTTTTTACGTAGGTTCTTTGGTTTAAGAGACTTTCTATCTTTCCATAAAGCGAACCATATACAGTGAGGATATTATTTGTACCAGCTCCTGCTTTTCCTTGTATCTTTCCTCCAACTCCAGATTTTGGAATGGCTATATAGATACCATTAAGTTCTTTTACGTTATTGTCTATAACTATATTTCCTCCCTTTACTACAAATGCAATGTTGTCAGCGTACTTAATGTCTCCATTGATAACGAGATCTCCTCATTCTACAATGTAGGTTCTAGGTCATGCAAATGCTGAACCGTCTGTAAGGGTAGAGTTGTATGTAGGAAGTCCTGAAAGCTCAAGATTTTCTCCACTCTTTAAGATAAACACATTATCAATTCCATTATATTTTGTTGTAACTGAATCAACTCAGTATTTAGAACCAATTCCAGTGGATACAGAAGCAATTTGATCAAGTCCATTTTCAAAACTTTCTCCTTCATCTTCTACTTTTTGTTTAATAGTTGTAGAGACATTGTCTTTTGTATAACTTGAGAGGTCATCAGCTACTGAAGTTCCCACAAAGTTCTTGTTTTCATTTTTATTTACAAAATCTACTCCATCAGCAACTTTTGTAATATTTGCTACATTTGATGTATTTTTTACATAACTTGTACCTCCTCATGTTGTTGCAACAGATGGTTTTGAAACTCTTACTTTAAGTTTTGTAGCAAAGTATGCCCAGTCGTAAAGTGTTCCATCGTTTTTAATAGTTGTAACAAGAGTGTTATCACTATATGATTGTCAGCTTGGGATTCCAGCTACATTTCACTTAAAGTTTGGCATAGCACCAAAGAGGATTTTTGCTCCTGGGTAGATGATACCGTCCGTAGTAAGAGAAGCGATAGATTTACACTGTGGAGTCGCTCCAGCAAGTGAACCATTTCCATCTTTTTTCACTACACAAAATTCGTCAAATGCGAGGTCATAACTTGAATCATTTCTGATATATGGTTGTTGCCCTGCAGCATCAAAAGGATTCATATTGTTTCCGATGATGACACTATCTTTTGGTCCAAAAGAAATCGTTCCTTCATTTGGGATAGTGATTACTGTAAATGAATTTGGAGTTGTTGATATTTGTACTCTACAAGCGTTTGTACAGAAATCTGGGAAAGGTCCAACACTTCCATCAGCATTCAGTCTTCTTTCACATTGTTCTTCTTGTCCATCACTATTTGGTCTTTGTAAAACTCCATCTCAACACTTAGTAGGTCCTCAAAGTGTTATTTTTGTTGAACACGCAAGGCTACTAATATTTGGAGTACTTCCAGAAGAACCTACATAACACTTTGGATTATATGTCGATTTTACACCTGAGGTATATGAACATGTTCCAACAAATCCATTTGATGGCCAACCATCTACTCTTTCATATGGTCCTTCAAGTACTTGTCCATTTCCACAATCGAGCTTAAATCTCATTGCTTTAGTATTTCCAAGACACTTAATGTTTACATCAAAGGTGCTTCCAGTTGAAGATTTTGAGTCAGCAACAATCTTTGAACAAGACGGTCCTGAACCTCCACTTGATGAAGAAGACGAACTAGAAGAACTAGAACCACTTCCTCCATTAAGCACTACTTGAGTTGGGTCAGTTGCAGTAACTGTTGTACCACTTGTTACTCATTTTCCACTTACATCAGCGGTATTTGTATAGTCATTTTGTGTATTTGCCTTTTCACAAACATACTCAAAGTATTCTCCTATATCTAAAACAGCATTTGTATGGTCTCCAGCACCACCTTGAGCAAATGATGTCCAAGATGAAGGAAATGTTCCTGGGAGAGTCACTGAACCAGCACAAAGTGGTTCAACAGCATCTGTGAGTACAAGAGTATTTAGAGCTTCTGTACCAGAGTTGGTTACTTTAATCTTAAATACTGCTTTTTCACCTCTATTTACTTTTTGAGAATCATTTCCAACAGTTCCATCAAGATCTGCAGAGTTTTGGTCTCTTTTATCTATAGAGATAGCAGGTCCAGTTGTTCCACCAACAGTAATTTTTGCTGGATCATGATCATCTTCATCTTCACCTGATTCACATGTGTATTATTATTTATATCTCCTTTTCCATTCGTTCTATCATCTGAAGCTGGGTCTATTTGTGTTCTTGGAAGTCCTCCATGACAATCGTTATTATTGTTTTGATCTGGAGTAGAATCAATATCATCACCATCATCAGAACTAATTTCTGACCAGTTGATAATCGTTGTTCCACTTGCAGCATTTACGATGAATGTAATAGTAACATCTTTACTTGCTCATACAGCAATCGAACCTATGTTTCTCGTAGCAACGCTTCAAGCGAGTGTCCATGCAGCATCGTTAAGAGTAAGTCCTGTTGGGATATAGTCTGTAACAACAACATTGTTTGCTGCAATTTCTCACTGGTTGAATACACTGACAACAAAAGTTACTGCTGAACCATTAGCGAAAGTTGTAGATGTTCCTTGTATTTTCTTTGTAAGTGCAAGGTCATATATTTGCCCTACCTTTACATCTGTTGGATCTTCATCACAAACTTCTGTAGTTGAAGTAATTCATTTTCCGCAAACTTTTGCGATGTTTGTATAATTTGTAGTTGAGTTAGGTTTTTCACAAGTGTATTCAAATGTTTCACCTACTTCAAGAGTAGCATTGGTATGATTTCCAAGTCCTCATTGAGTAAAGCTTGACCAAGTTGCAGGGTACGTAGATGGAAGAGTTACACTTCATCCACAGTTTGGAGCAACAGCATCAGTTAGCACAAGACTATTGAGAACTTCTGTTCCTGAGTTTGTTACTTTGATTTTAAATACTGCTTTATCTCCAGTATTAACACTTTGTGTGTCATTCCCTACATTTCCATCTTTATCAAGTACATTTGCATCTACTTTATTGATAGTAATAGCAGGTGTAGGAGGAGCAACAAGTACTACTGTAGGATCATTATCCGTAACAGTGATACCTGAAGTTACTCACTTTCCACTTACAATAACAGTGTTAGTATAACCAACGGTTGTATTTGCCTTTTTACATGTATAAGTAAATGTTTCACCTGGATCAAGTTTATTGTCTGCGTTTCAAACATGGTTAAAGCTTGACCAAGTTGCAGGGTATGTAGATGGAAGTGTAACACTTCATCCACAAGAAGGCTCAACTGTATCAGTAAGGACTATAGTATTGAGAGCTTCTGGTCCATTATTGGTAACAGTGATTTTAAACACTGCATCAGCGCTCGTTGCTACTGTTTGTGTATCGTTTCCTATATTTCCATCAATATCAGCAGGATTTTGATCTCTTTTATCAACATCAATACTTGGAGTAACAGTTGTATCAATGATTACTTGTGTAGGATCAGTATCGGTAACCTTTACCCCACTTATTACACCAGTTCCTTCTACATCAGCTGTATTTGTATAATTTACAGTAGTGTTAGGTTTTTCACATTTATATTCAAAATATTCTCCAGGTTCTAAAACGGTATTTGTATGATTTCCCGCTCCTCACATAACAAAAGCTGACCAAGTTGCTGGATATGTTCCTGGGAGGGTAACATTTCCGGCACAAGTAGGAGCTACTGGATCTGTAAGTTTAAGACTTGTAAGATTCTCATTTCCTGAGTTTGTTACTTTAATCTTAAATACTGCTTTATCTCCAGAGTTTACTTTTTGACTATCATTCCCTCCAACATTTCCGTCTTTATCTAAAGGGTTTGCATCTCTCTTATCTATAGTGATTGCAGGAGTTGGTGAAGTGATAGTTACTGATTTTTGACAAGTTGAATTGGTAATACTTCCATTGATAGTACAAATTGGAGTATAAGTTCCCGGAGTTGTATAGTTACAAGTATGGTTAAATGTTTGGTTTCCTGAGTTACTTCCAGCTCCATTGAACACTTGACCGTTTCCACAATCAATCTTATATGTACTTACCTTATATCCAGAACAAGTAGCTACAGAGTTTACTGGAGCAATTCCTGAAATAGGATTCATAGTAAGACCATTACAAGTAGGTGTTTCTACAGGAGTACAAGTTACAGGATGACATCATCCATTTCCCCAACCACTATGGCTTGTATCACCAGGATCACACGTTTCTCCATTTCCTGGTTCTAAAATACCATCACCACAATAACGGAGTTCAACATTAAAACACTCATTTGCGTGCACTTTTAGACTTCATACATTTACATTTGAAAGTTGTTGATAGTGAGGCGTCTTATTTTTTACCTCATTTACATTAAGGTAATAGGCAAAATTCCAAGAGTTAACACCAGCAATAATATCAAAATATCCAACTTTATATACAAATTGTACAAATCTTTTATTTTTATCGGTAGGTTTATTGAAAGTACAATTACCTCATAGGGCAATTACTGAAGTATTATTTCCTGGAGCATAACTACTTATTCTCTTCCAGTCACTTGATGTATTACAACCTGTTAATAAACTAGAGTCAGATTGCCAAATATCAATAGATGTTCCTGGATCCGAAATAGCCTGACTACTTGATGATGTAAATTCATCAAATAGAAATTTTGTAACATTTGTACTTCCTCAAGAAAAGTAATGTACAACATTAACATTTGCTCCTCAACAACTTGCAGTTTTTGAACCTACAGGTTGTACGCTAAGTGCAAAAACGCTATTACTCAACAAAAGAGATAAGGCAAATGCAAGAAAAAGAGATTTAAAATATCTTTTCATAAGTAATAAATTAAATATTAGGTTGTCCTTCAGTACTAGGAAGCTCCATTGGTTCTTCCCCAAAAGTATTTTTCTCGTTACTTTTATCTCAAGCAAAGCAAGAAGTAAGGAGAACTAAAAGAAGTAAAATAAGTGTTTTTTTCATATTTGCTTTGTGCATAATAAATATAATTTTTATATTGTCAAATATTTTTTATAGTGGAAAATTTCATCCTGGGAGTCATCATAAATCTACTGCTCAATCTGTCCACCCTGGATTAGTACTAACTCAAGATGCTTTTGTTCAAGTAAGCCCTCAAATATATGTACCAATAATAAATGGTACAGAAGTTCTAGATTCAATAGTTACAGGTAGGTCATTAATCACCGTAACCACATTTGTACAATTATCTTTTAGGTACACCTTTGAACCATTGATATTTAGTTCTACTAGTTCTCCTCTTCTAAATCCACCTTGAAACTTTTGCATATTGTTTCTAGAAGTATTGGAAACAACTTTATTCCCAAAGTCTGTAAGTCTTTCAGTTTGAGAGACTCTTCTCATACCTAAAAACGCTTGTCTAAATTCTGCTTCAGAAAAGTCTATACCATAGTGTGCTTTTATTGACCTCATTACATTTGCAAGAATTGATACATTATCACCTTCTATCTTTGCCCCTTTCATCATTCTATATGCATTTGGTAAAGCTTCTACACTAGAAGGGATTTTAAGAGAGTATGCCCCCTTACTTACTAGTTTATCTTGGCTAATAGTCTTAAGTGGTCTTCCAACACCACCAAGTTCATTTTCAATCTGCATAGTTTGTTCTTGAACTCTATTTCTCCATTGAGCGTCTGTGAAACCGCTTTTTCTTTCTTTGAGTGCTCTAAGAGTACTGATTCTTGTTACTTCCTTTCAAATTCAAGCAAGTGATAGTTCAAGTTGATCAATAGATTTTTCTTCGCTTCTCATTCTTTGCTCATATTGCCACTCACTATTACTATTATCTCACCAACTTCTAGCATATTTTAAATCCTTTGCAGCATCATTGTAATTTCTTCTAGACTTTCTAAGTTCTTTTAATCAAAGTACATATATTTGCTTAAGATAAAACTCTCCTTCCTCAACATTTCCTGATTGGTTAAATGCATTGATATACTCTTGCATTTGCTTATAGCCCTTTCAATGTCAGAGAAAACCAAATAAACCATCAAATAGTCAACTGAGAATATTTCTATCAAACATAACTTCAGACTCTCTTCTAAGATTTGCTGGAATCATCTCATCATCATTGAGGACATCAAATATTCCTTCTATATCTCTAATAGTAGTTTTCTTACTTAAAAGCATTTTTGTATACTTCTCGTTAAAATTTCATTGTCTTCATAGAAGTTCTAAAATACGGTCAACATTTGGTCCTCTGTGTAGTTTTGTTGAAATATTAATTCAAAATAATTCACCAGCAACTCAGGCTCCTCCTGTTAGGATAAGCGAAAGAGCGGTGATAATTGCAAATCTTTTTACTCATGGCATTACATTTGGTCCTGTAGCAATTCAAAGACCATTTGCAAAACTCTCAAGATACGCTTCAGAGATGCCTAATTCTCTAGCTAAAGCTTGGGAATCAGATTCTCCTATAAGTTGATTAAGAATTCAAAGAACTCCCATCTTATTGCTAAGTAGACTTCATTTTTCACCATAAGTTTTATTATACGCTCTTAAATATCTCTGAATCGTTCTAAGATCAGTAATAACCTCTCTTCAATCTTCAGAAAATCCATCACCTCATGTATTTCTTACCCTCTCAGTTCTCACTTCTCTTTGAATATCTACTGGTGCCTTTCGTTTGATATGAGAAACTAACCCTATGACCTCATTTCATTGAATCTCTTTTATTGCTGTGAGCGTCTTAACATCTATACTACCTGATACTGAAAGTGAAACACCTTTACTTCACTGTGTAGGCTTTGCTGAGTTATATCATTCTTGAAGTATTTTTACTGCTTCTGCTGTTTTGCTACCATATATACCTATGTTTCTTCATACTTCTAAAACAGTAAGGAGTCAAAGGCTTACAAGTAGTTGTTGAAGTTGAGCTACAGCAGGTTTATTATCACTTCATTTTGTCATCTCAACTAACTTAGAAGTATCAACTTGTGACACTCGTATATTTCCTTTAAGTTCAGCGATATCAGATCTAACATCATCTTGAAGCTTAAGAACTTCTGTGAAATAGGCTATTAGTTCTTTCCCATTTACCTTTTCACTTCTTGCTATACTTTGAAGAGCTTTCAAGAGTTTTCATCTAGAAGTCGTAGTATCTCCTAATTCATTATCTCCAATAGTATTATCAGAGAAGATACCAGTATTATCTGCTAGAAATCTTCTAAGTACGTCTTTATTTCTTTGCTGAACAGAAAGTTTTGTAACTTCTTCAGGAAGGCTTCAAAACTCTTCTGCACTCGCAAATTCACTCACCATAAGTAAAGTAAATAATTTTTTGTATTGTTGTACAATTGCTAACATAATATATATGTTAAAAAATAATTTGTTTTTGTTTTTAAATACATAACACTAACAGAATATCATATGTTTTTTTATATGTGTAATATATTCCCTAGACAATTTGTATAATTTATGTAATTGGATCAGAGGGATAACAACAAAAAAATCCCTCAAACATTGAGGGATTTTTGAAAGTTCTAAAAATACTAGTTTGCATTTTTTCTTGTGAACATAAGAAGTCCAAATGCAAGAAGAAGTGCAATAGCAACAAATACGATTGATTCTGGTCCTGTTTTTGGAAGTTGAGGTTTTTCAGGAGTAGATGGAGTAGATGGAGTTTCAGGAGTAGATGGAACACCAGCCGATTTGAAAAGTACACATTCTCTGTGTTCTGCATCATCTATAGTGATTTCTCCAGATTCAAGGATATTGTGAGGTTTAAATGGGTAAACAAGAAGCCCTACATTTCCTCCTTTTGGAAGAGTGTTTTTATCAAGAGTGTACCCATATCCAAGTTTAGACTTCATCCACATAACTTTTTGCCCAGCAGGAAGAACATATCCTTCTTGCTTACTGTCATACAATGCGTTGAATTCATCGCTATATTCCCAAAAACTCTCACTATCAGGAACTTGAGACCAACTTGCTGATCCTGAACTAATATCTTGCATATAAGGAAGTTT
>CAYTMN010000025.1:0-15146 GCA_964438925.1 uncultured Candidatus Peribacteria bacterium | reverse complement strand
AGTAGCTGTTATGGCTCTCGCTAGCTGTGGTAAAACTGCTGCTCCTGTTGAAACTCCTGTTGCTACTGGTGCTACTGAAACTCCAGCTGCTGCTGCTACTGGTACTACTGAAACTCCAGCTGCTGCTGCTACTGCTGCTGAAACTCCAGCTGCTTCTACAGGTGCTGCTCAGTAATTACTAATTACTTTTAATCTATGTCTCAAAGAGATAAAAACTTTTTATCTCTTCTAGTTTGTTTAGTGGTTTTGGCAAGTTGTTCTAAAACAACTCCATCTGAAACTACAAACACTGGAAGTGATACAAAACAGGCAGAAGAACAACTTCTCAATGATCTCAATCAAGTTATTGAATCAGTGGAGAGTGAGAACACAACGGCAAGTTGAACAAATGTTTCAACTCCAGCACCAACTCAAAGTGGTTCTAAAAATATGGAGCCTGCATTGAAAGTTGGTGAACCAGCTGATCTTTTAAAGAACACTCCTGGACTTACTCCAAATACAAAAGTTGATTCTAAAACTTTAAAGTTAAACCAATCATATACATCTCCTGGATGAAAAGATGAAGTTGAATTTACTGTTGCTCTTGATGGTAAGGTGATTAGAAGTGTAACTGTAAAGACTATTAAAGGAGGTGATATAACTAAAAAACTTCAAGCAGCTTTTGGAAGTGCTATCAACACTGTTATAGCATGAAAAACTATTGAAGAAGCTAAAAATATTGCTACAGTATGAGGTGCAAGCCTTACTACACAAGCTTTTATTTCTGCAATTAAAAGTATGTAATTATCCCCCCATGGAATATACTCAGGAAGCTCTCTGAACTCTCTTAAGTATATACACCAAAGAACCTTTAAGTAAAAACCGTATCGAATTTCTATTTGATACGGTTTTTCAGTTCGAAAAAAAGTATTCTCGTTTTATCAAAGGGAACTTTCTTGATACTCTCAATACTACTGGAAAAGAACATCTTGATGATGAACTACTCACCCTTATACGTATATCTAAAGCTATACACAAACAATCAAAAGGTTTTTTTGATATAACTCTCCTTCCTGTTTTGGAGAATCTCTGATATGGTATTTCTCAAGACAGGCTAAAGAAAGGTTGAAGTATGAATGACATCGTTCTTTGAGATACATATATAGAACTTCTTAGTGACGTGAAAATAGACCTCTGAGGTATAGGAAAATGATACTTGATCGATAAGCTTTATTCTTTACTTGAAAAAGATGTTTCTGAATGTATTATCAACTTTTGAGGCGATATACGAGTAAAATGAAGACATACTGTGTGACTTGAAGATCCTTTGAGGAGCAATCAACTCATTTGAAAGATAGAGATAGAAAATCTCTCTTTTTGTGCTTCAAGTTGAGAAAAACGAAAGATGTGAAATTCACATCATCTCATAAATCCATTGACTGCTGAAAGTCAGCACGATAAACTCTGAGTTTTTACTACTCATAGTTTTGCTACATACGCGGATATATATGCTACTACGCTCTTTGTAGCACCTCTAAATGAAGCTATAGAGATACTCAATAAAACTCAGTGACTTGAAGCTATGATAATCGCAAAAAATGGAGAAATCTATATGAGCACATGAATGAACGCAGAGCTTTTTTAGTCTCGACTCTTTTTATATACTACCGTAAATACTTTTTTCTTAAAATCCTCTCTATTCTCAGGGTTTGTGAAATATGAATACAGGAACTCTCTTTGGGCTTCTTGTTTATCAAATCCTGACTTCATCAAAGTAAATAGAGAGCTGAAGATATTTGAGTACTTAAAAATCGACTCGAGTCACTCCATAAACTCTAGCTTTCATCACTGTAGACTTGAACTTGATTTATATATTTTTTCGTCTAGCAGCATATCTACTCCTTTTTTCTTATATACTCTCAAAAACTTCTGCATCAGTGTAAAAAAGGTATCTGAAAATTGGGAGATAGCTTCACCATGAACTTTCCAAAATTGTTCGGGAGGCATATGTACTTTTTTGCGAGATTCAAGCAAAGAAAATATATATCTTCACTTGTCTACTACTTGAGTCAAATCTTCAGCTGACAGGTCACTTTTCTGAATAAAATTCAAGAAAAAATCAAGAGAGTGAATATCATCATTTGGTTGTATTTTTGCCTTTTTTAATATGTTTATCAAGAGTTCTCATCAAAACCTTGTAAGTTCTCTCTCTTTGAGTTTTCAAGAAGTAGCACTTGCAAGCATTGAAGCGTTGTCAAAGAGTATCAATTTAAGTTCAGATTTTGGCACTCTTTTCGCTATATACAAGAGATTGTAAATAAGGGGTTTTCATAAAATCTTTACCGACAAGAGACTATGGAGTTTTTTTCATTCTGCCACTTTTGTCAGTATTTCTTCTACTTTTATATCTCCTTTTGTTGTACTTGATACCTGGTAGAGATGATCAACAAAGAAATCAATCAGCATCAAGTTTTCATCTTTTGGAGAAACAAAGACTCCCCTATCAAAAAGATACGATATGTTTTTTGTATCTTGAGTCAAAACTCATATCTCTTGGTTCACAATACTATCAACAATATATTTTATGTATTCTTTTCATAGAGTAATTCCCCTTTTCTGTAAGTATCCTTCAATCTCCTTATAGAATACATTGAGTATCTCTTGTTTTGAGAGACTTATTTTCGCATTTTTTCCATCGAGAATTTGCTTTGATTTTGCGTCTAGAAGCTTCATCACTCACTCTAGTATATCGCTATCAAGCCCACCTCACAGAGGTGTTTTTGCTTGCTGATAGGTATTTTTCCCAGAAAGCAGTATCTCTCTGGCTCTATTTGTAGATACAATGAGTCACTCACTTAGTCATGTTTTGATCGTATCTCACGCAAGGTTAAAAAAGATTTGAGTAAACATATCTTCTGAAAACTTAAACGTCCCACTCTTGAGAAATCATAGAAAAAAAGAATACACATCTTTTCCTGTTTGTTCTAGGTAACTTTGTAGCTTACTTATCAAAACATCTTTTTCTTTTGGATCCATGGTACTGAGTATTTCTTTGAGTTCATTTTCAAAGTCAGATAGATCTTTTTTACTGAGAATAAACTTCTCTGTAAACTGAGTAAAAGCGAGCATATCGTTTTGAGAAACTTTTCCTTTTGCGAGGAGTTTTTGAAGTTTTGGGATTGACTGAGCTTGAAAATCTCAAGCATTTATCAGTTCTCATATTTCTTTTTGTACCTCTTCTGGGAAAGTTCCTTTTCATAACATCTCATTTACCATAGTGATGAGAGTTTTTTTATGTTCTGCGGAAAACTTTTGCTTCCCCATAAGTTTTTGAAAAAGTCCTAGTAGACTTTTTACTACTGGAAAATAACTTTCTCATGAGTCTCAAACAATTCCAACAACAAGTTTATAGTGCTCTGTCTGTTGTATATCTTTTAAAAATGAAATAGAAAAGATACTGTCCATTATCTGCTTTCTCTCTTCAACAGGTATCTGTTCAACAGACGGAAGAATCTCTGTTTTTATAAACTCTGCAAATAATATAATACAACCGTCGGCTCTTTTTTGGAACTCTGGAGTTCCTGCTTTATCTATATTTGTTAGTAAATACACGATCTCTGGCTTCATCTTGCCATCAAAAAACTCTACAACTCTTTTGGTTTGCAAAAATCCTGCAAGTTTTGGGATGAGTTCAATAATCTTTGAAAAATTTTGTTCATATGTAGATATCTCTTCTGATGAGTTTCACTGGAAAGATGATACAAATCTTCATAACGCTGGGATTTTTTTGAGTTGTTCTAGTTTGTATGCAAGTTCTTTTGGAGAGTTATTTTTTGCTGTATCAATAGTAAATCATAATACTCAAGAGAGAATCTCGAGTCTTCAAGCTATTCTTTCATTGTCAGATAATGATTTTCCTGTAGCCTCTGCTAAGAGAATCTTGATAAGTTTTTTTCCTTTCTCTCTTTCTCAAAAGAAGTGCTTGAAAAACGAGGCGACTTCTGCGTTAAAAGGATTAGGTTTTCTAAACGATTCGAGATTGATTTCATTTGCTATAGATGTTATCTCATCATACATACTATCTAGGGAGAGGTCTATTTTTTGTTGTTCTCATTGCAATTGCCCCAAAAATCTCTTAAAAATTTTCTGCACAAGTACATCTGCTATTTCACGAATATCTTTTACTTCTAAAATAGCCTTTATTGTTTCTGATTTTGAAGATATTTTTTTATCTCTCTTTTCCTTTACGCTGAGGAGAAAATCGAGGATAACTCCTGTATTTTTTCCTGCAATACCATCGACTTTTAGTCTTCCAGGAAACTTTCTTCACCCAAAAAACGAATATACTAGATACGTGTTGTTTTCGATAATATCATTATATTCTTTCTGGATTTTAATTGTATTATAGAATGTATCCAGAGTAAACGAGTCCTGCTTGAGTGATCAAGGCAGGTATTTCTCCAACTTTTGTAGTGCTTCAGGGTCGGTTTTTGATGCATATTCTTCTTCTATTACTCTTTGCATCTCAAGTTGAGTGTTGTGACAAACTCCGCCTACTCTGAGGTCCTTTTCCTTTTTTATGATATGCTCTTCTATCACCATCTTTTTTTCTCAAAAAGACCTCTGGTGCCCTAAATTTTTTGGCATCTGAGATGGAATATCACAATGGATTGTTTCTGGATTGGTCATAGAAAAGAGTTGTAAAGATATTGTACTATATTTTTCTCTAAAAAACGAAAAAATGGCTCGTTTTGTATAATCTTTTGCATTTTTCACAAATTTTACTAGACTACTGTCGTCAAAAATATAAGGTACATTTCACGAGGCCATCATTTCAAAGTTGTATAGACGGAGAAGGAGGATAACGTAATTGGACATACATTTTTGCGAAATATTTATTTTTTTTATATTAACACTATGAATAAGACTCTTTTCATAAGAGGACTTGCTTGGGCTATTACAAGCGAAGATTTGAAAGCTATTTTTTCTGAACATGCTACTGTTGTATCTGCTAAGGTACTTTGGGATAGAGAAAAAAATAGAAGTAAAGGTTGTGGTTTTGTTGAGTTCGAAACTCCAGAAATCGCAGCTGAAATCAAAACTAAGTTTGATGGTGCTGAGCTCGGTGGTAGAAAGGTTGGTATCGATTTCGCAAGAGAAAGAACTGAAGGAGAAAGAGCTCCTAGAGATATGTAATTATATCTTACAAAAATCCCGCAGAAATGCGGGATTTTTTAGTTCCTTAATATAATTTTTTCAATGAGTGAGACTATGGACAGAACTTGCATTTTTGTCTCTTGTTTTACTCTGTTGTTATTTTCTGGAATAGTATCTGTCACTATAAGAGAGTCAAACTCTCCAGCTACTCTTTTATGTGAATCTTTAGGAAATACCCCGTGTGGAGCAAATGCTTTTACAGTAACTGCTCAAAGTTGTCGTAGTACTCAAGCTGTTTCTACCAAAGTTCCTCAGGACTGGATAAGATCATCTACTATCACTACATTTTTTCACTGAGGATTTCCTTCTTTTATAGTTATTTTTCTTGTATCCCCTTCTCTGAGTTTTGAACAAATTATCTTTTCATACTCTTTAAAGTCTTCAGAAAATCTTTTTGCTGCTCCTTCATCTGGGAACACAATAACAGTATCTTTTGGAATTTGCTGTTTTATGAGACTCATAGTTGTATGAAGCTCTGCATTTATAGTCCTTGAGTCAAAGTAAAACCTCTCTTGCAATGCATGAATATCAAATGTGTGGAGAGAATTTTTTGCGTCTCGTCCAGAAGGGAGACTTGAAAACTCATCAGCTAAGTATCTGGCTGTTGCTACTTCTCCTTTTTTGGACTGTCTCTCCATAGTTCCACAGTTAAAATATGGCACTATAATGCGCACTTTGCTGGCATAATAATCGACGATTCAACGAATGAGCGCAAGTTGTTCAAATAGATGTTCGTTTGAGGAAAAATCACCAATATATGTCACGTCTCTATGTTCTATAGTTTCCTTTACATCGTGAATAAATAAGTTTGGAGTTCCATCTGGAAATCTCGCAAAATCTACTCTTCCATGTTTAAGGGCATCAGCATTTTTTTCTACCAATTCACTTGCAAGATATTGAAAGTTTGGGTGAGCTATAATAGTTTTCATAGTGTCTTTTTTAGAAAATATTAGTTGTAGGAAGTAACTCAAGAAAGACGATACTTTTCAGTAAGTGACTTTCTCGGTGCTTGGCTTTGTAAAAACTCATCGTCAAGCGATACTACACATGCAATGTTTTCGACGACGCCTCAGAGTTTTTCGACAAGTTGAGCTGCAGCGAGAGCAGTTCCTCCTGTTGCGAGTAGATCATCGATGATAGAAACCTTCTGACCAGGGAGAAATGCGTCTTTTTGGAGCTCTATAGTATCTTTTCCGTACTCTAGTCCGTATGACACACTTTCAGTCTCTCACGGAAGTTTTCCTTTTTTTCTGATCATAGTGAATGGTTTTTGCAAGAGCTCTGCGACCAAAACCCCAAACAAAAATCCTCTTGCATCAAGTCATACTATTACCTCAGCATTCTGACACATTTTTGCGAGTTCAAAAGTGACGTATCTGAGTGCTTCTGGACTACGAAGAAGTGGTGACACATCTTTGAACTGAATCCCTTCTTTTGGAAAGTCTGGAAACTCAGCGATATAATCTTTTATGTCGATTTGTGGAAGATATTTTTCTACTCTTTGAGAAAATTTTTCCACTCCTCTTTCTACGACTTGCTTTTCATCTAGAGGAATAGGAGAAGCTCATAAAATGTGAGAGATGAGGGTATTTGTAACCTGTAGTAGTTCTTCAGGAGTTGCGCTTTCTCTCATATATCTTCCTCTCAAAGACTGTACTTTTTGGTTCCATAGGGACAGTTGTGTCATAAGATTTTGTACAGAAAATACTTCTTGAGATGGAGAAAATGCTGGGGCAATGTTGAAGTGCTTTGCTACCGATAAAATGTTGATAAGTGCGTCTTGCACTTCTCAAATAACTTCTTTTTCATCTCAAAGAACGAGAGCATCTGAGAGTTCTCAGACTTCCTGTGTTACTTTGTTGATAACGTCGTCAATGGAAACATGAGCTTGGAGCTCGAGAGATTTGTACTGTTTCATAGTAGAAAAGTGAGAAAGTAAAATGCTTTCTTTTAAAAAAAGCACCTGTAGAGTAACAGATACTTTAAAAAATATTTTTCTATATTTATTTTTTGTAACATATATATTTTTTGTAACTATTTTCTTGCTTTAAAATAGATATAAAATATACTTTAAAAAAATATAACTTTTTGTTACATACAATGAAAAAATACATAACACTTCTCTCTCGACTCTGACTTTCTGAACACTCTGGGAAAATATATATCACTCTTTTGGAGTATGGGAAAAGTTCTATCGCTGATATCGTACGCTACTCAAGTCTTCATCGTATAGAAGTCTATAGAGAGCTTCCATGACTTTTAGATATAGATCTTGTACGTGAAGTAAAAGTCGGAAAGAGAAAAGTATATCAAGCAGCCAATCCTGAAAAGATAGAAGAACTATTTGAAAACATAAAAGTATCTTCTGAAATAGTCATACAAGAACTCAAAGAAAAATACCATCATCCTGAAAATCGTCCAACAGTAACCTATAGAGAATGAAAAAAATGAGTCACTGCAGTGTTTCATGATATAGTCTCTTCCCTCAAAAAATGAGAAGTCTTTTATAGAGTAAGCTCCGAGGTAAATGTTGATATAGCAAATACGTATCTCCCTACAGACTATAGGAAAAAAAGAGATGCAAAAGAGTTGGAGAGATACGTCATCATGGGAGAAAAAGCTGCAAGTAAAAAAAAGCCTCGTGCTGAACGAGAGCTTGTAGTGCTTCCAAAATGATATGAACAGTTTGAACAAAATGTTTCGATGACTATTTTTTCAAACAAGATTGCCTTCATTGATTTTTCAACGGAAACTTCCATCACCATAGAAAACAAGCAACTTGCAGAGTTTCAGAAAATACTTTTTAAAGGGTTGTTTAAAAGTCTGAGAAAAAAATAAAATTTTACACAAAAAAATAACTCCGTTTTAGCGGAGTTATTTTATGAATCAAAAGAATTATTTCTTTTTCTTTGCAGGTGCTTTTTTTGCAGCAGCTTTTTTAGGAGCAGCAGCTTTTTTAGCAGGAGCTTTTTTAGCAGGAGCCTTAGCAGCCTTTTTTGCAGGGGCTTTAACAGCCTTCTTAGCAGGAGCTTTAGCTTTAGTAGCTTTTTTTACAGCAGCCATAATAGCATTATGATTAATGATAAAGTGCTTAATTTTTTAAGCAATACAAGAGTATAACTTTTTGGGTAAAATAGCAAATTTATTTTGTGTTTTTTACGTGAAGAATACGGAAAAAATGTTCCTGCTTTTTATTTTTAAAAAAACTGAACAAAAAAATACAGGGGAAAAATAGACACTATATGGCTTTAAATAGGCATTATTTTAGTATGTGATTTTTGTATTAATATACTACTACAGTAGTACACTAATACATCGATACAGCAAATAATTTTTTAGTTTTTTATTGAATTTTTCCTGAAAAAGTTGTTATTTTTACGTCTTTTTTGAAAGTTTTTGTTCTTTTTTACCTTATATCTTTAAGAATATTTTTAATTTTTATATTATTTTTGTTGGTGGGCAATACAAGGATCGAACTTGTGACCTCTACAATGTCAATGTAGCGCTCTCGCCACTGAGCTAATTGCCCTAACTTTATTTTTAAATTTATTTTTGTTTTGGTCACCGGCTTACGTTCACTTTGTTCACTTCAGCACTCAGTCGTGTACATAACGACTCCGATGCTCTTTTTCATCGCATCTCGTCTCTTATGTACTTACTCCTTCGCCTCTACAATGTCAATGTAGCGCTCTCGCCACTGAGCTAATTGCCCTAACTTTATTTTTCTACTTATCAAACTCAAAAAAACCTGAGAAAGTGTATAATGAATAAAAATAAAGTCAAAACAATAACAGAAATATTAAATGTGTTGAAAAATATTATATTCAAAATATTATCTACATATATTTTCTTATACTTCATCTATGAAACGTGCGGATGTAAAAGTATGATTTGCGTGTAATAACCATTGTTCTTTTTGTGTACAATGAGATAAAAGATATAAGTTCAAACCTCGTACTCTGGAGGAAATACAAAAAATCATAGAAGATGAATATGCTCTTTGAGCGAGGTATATAGTATTTACTGGAGGTGAACCTACAGTTCATGCACAACTTGTTGAAGCTGTTGCGTTTGCGAAAAAAACATGATTTATACAAATCCAAATCCAATCAAACGGAACAAACTTTGATAAAATGGACTATGTTATAAAGCTTATTGAAGCTGGAGTAACAGAGTTTAGCCCCTCTATACATTGATTTCACAAAGAGACTCATGATACACAAGTAAATACTCAATGAGCATGGGAGAGAGTTGTAAGATGACTCACAAATCTGAAAAAACTCAATCAGATAATTATCATCAACTCTGTTATCACAAAAACTAACTACAAAGAGATACCAGAGCTTGCTGCACTTCTCGTAAAGCTTTGAGTGACTCAATTTCAGTTTGCATTTGTACACATACTTTGAAGTGCTGCAAAAAACAAATGAGAAGTTGTCCCAAAAAAATCAGATATTATTCCCTATGTTCATAAAGCTCTTGATATCGCAAAAAAACACAATATACCTGCATACACTGAAGCGATACCTTACTGTTTTATGAAGTGATACGAGTGGGCAATAGCTGAAAATGTAATGCCGGAAACTTCTGTCATAGATGCTGAATATAAGATAGAAAGTTATGAAGAATATAGATGGACTCAAGGGAAAGCAAAATGACCTCAATGTAGTGTGTGTGTAAAAAATACTCTATGTGAGTGACCTTGGAAAGAATATCCTGAAATCTACGGATGGTCAGAATTTAAACCAATTATTGCCTCTTAGTATCAGAGGCATTTTTTTTGTTTTGACAAGGGAGTATCTCTCTAGAATAGGTTTACTTTTTGAAAAAATTTGTATAGTAGATAGGTGCTATTTTAGTACTAATTCTCACCTTTATGTTGGACGTAGTATCTCTTGTACGAGAAAAAATATTTAGAAGACCAAAGCTCATAAGCATCATCCCTGGAGAAGAACTCTCTGAAAAACAAACGACAAAACTTGGAAATTTTCTCTTGTTTTGTATGTTTTTTGCGATTCTCTCTTCTGCTCAGTGGACACTCAGTATCATAAAAAATATTCCTACAAGACCCACTCCAGTTCCTAGTTGTGTCGTAGACGTATTTAATACTCTTTCTCTAGAAAATAAAGTATCAAACTATACCTACTGATACTATGATAATTATGGATACTGATACTCAAGATATGATAATTGTAGTCTCGTTTCTACAAATCCAGCATTTGATTTTACTGAAGAATATACAAGTCTCACAGATGCCTATACCCAAGTAAAAGCACTCAGAAAAGATATTGAATGACTTGAAAGAACTAACAGTGATGCAAGATATAACCAAAATGAATATAGAGACGAATATCAAACCTCTTTGATGGAAAAAATGGCAGATGAAAACTCTGGAGTGTATGATCGTGGTGGGATTCAGTCAAGGATTCAAGATACAAAAAGTCAAATACAATCAAGTCAACAAAACATTGAACAGTCTAAAAACTCTATACAATCTATCATTTCCAGTAATGCTTGAAAAATAAGTGCTCTTGAGGTAAAACTTGATGCAGCAAACGATGCATATAGAACTGCATACTTGTTATACAAATTTTATATCGCAATACTTTCTTTTATCTTTGCTATCACTGTATTTTTTACTCTTTATAAGATATATGTTCGCTTCAAACTGAAAAATAGTCCTCACACTATCATCTTTTCTGTGGCAACATTTGCGTATGGAATAGTTCTCCTACAAATATCTGGAATGTTTATTTGGGATATCTTACCTAAAAAACTTCTCGTTATTATCCAAAGACTTTTAGAAGCATTCACGCCTCTTGTCTACTTGGTACAATTTTTGTGGCCAGTGATTATCATCGCTATTTTTGGATTTCTCGTATACAAGATACAAAAACGTCTCTACTCTCCACAAAATGTTTTAAAAAGATTTATCACTGATAAAAAATGTCCAAATTGTGGAAATAGTGTTGATTTTACCAAACCATTTTGTCCTCTATGTTCTCACGAGATACAAATACACTGTCCTCACTGTCATGAGCTGACTCTCAAAGGTATGCCTCACTGTTCAAACTGTGGAGGAAAACTTCCAGAGAGTGATATCATCACCTTTACGAAAAGTAACACTCTTGATGAAGCTCTTTCTAAAGAACTAGCAAAAGTTGACACAACAGGAGTGAGTGGTGTACGATTTATACCAAATGGAGGAAATGCGTTCACTTCGAACAGAGAAGCTGTAGTGAAAGTCGTTGCTTATATGAGTCAGAAACTCCAAAAAACTTCTTTTGAACCAAATGAACTTACTCCGATTTTAGAGAAGATCGTCCCACATATACGAAAAGAAAATATCAAAGAAGTAGAACTCAACAGAGTGCTTTGAAAGATACAGTCTTGGATAGCAACTGGTGGAAGCGTCAGCCTCATAAAAAAATAGTATACTTTTAAATTTTTAAAATTCTTATGAAGAAAAAAACACTGCATTTTCTCGTCGTTGTACTTTTTATCTGAGTACTTTTGAGTCTCACTATGAATACGCTTCTTATGAGAGAGTTAAAAACTGTAAGAGGAGAAGTGCATAGTATACAGCTAGAAAGAGAAACTGCCCTTGAGAAAGTATTGGAAACAAAACAAGAACTTGAGACAGTTATAGAAGAAAAATAAAACTTTTTATACTGTATGTATCAACTCAAAACCACCCAAAACGACAACAATGTCCTCAACTATATAAAAAAATTGTGAGATGAACAAAAAGTTTCAGACTCACTTGAACTCGAAGAGTTATTTTCAGAAGCAACTTGAGAAAGTGCCAAGATGTGGGGACCTAGTATCATCGGTTTTGGAAGCTATCACTACAAGTATGACAGTGGACATGAGGGAGATATGTGTCTGGTAGGATTTGCTCCGAGAAAGTCCAACATCACTCTCTACTTAACTATGGGAATTTCTCATTATGAAGCCATAGTTAAAAATATTGGGAAATACAAAGCCAGTGGAAAGTCATGTATGCAAATCAAACGCCTCAGTGACATAGATATACAAATACTCAAGAAGTTGATACGTACATCTGCGGAAGATGTACAGAAAAAATATCCAAAAAAATAGCCTCGCTTTTGCGAGACTATTTTTTTATTTCACATACTCCATCAGGGCACTTTTGCCCAACATACCCTTTTATCCATTTCTTTTTCACAAGCCACACATAGATATGACATCCTACGCAGTACCCCACTACTGACTCAAGCCCCATAAATATGAAACACAACAGCCAGGGGAGGATAGTCGGGTTCTGCGGTAAAACAAAAAGAGCATTTTGAGCTATATTTGTTTGTAGTCCTGTAAGTACTCACACGACTGCTTTTTCTTGTTCGAGAGCAAAGGTGTTTATAAATCTCCCTAAAATAAGAATACAATAGAGAGCAAAACTTGAAAGGAATAAACCGATACTCCAAGCAAATCTTTTTTGTACTGCTCCTACCCAAATAGGATCTTTTTTCTTGAGAAATAGTCTTACAAAAGAAGCAAACAGAGAGTATTGCGGTCCTACAAATACCTTGAGAATAAAATCAAACACCATCAAACTTACAAATATAAGTGGGATAAAAAACTCCCCTTTAAATCCCGTAAGGAAAAAAGAAAACAATCCAAGTATAAGAGTTATTCCTGTAGCAATACGCACTTCCCTTTCGTCAACAAAACCATATTTGTCTCACTTTTGTGAGAGGTGTGGAACAAACTTTCAGTACATAGTATATAGATACAAAATATTTTTCTGATTGTATGGGAAATATATATAAGTGCAACAGGAAAAGACGAGAACTCTTTTTATAAAAAAGATTTAAGTTTTCTTTAAGATAGAGCTCATATACTAAAAATACTTTATTTACTAATGTATGAACATTTATGAACAAAAAAGTATTTGCCATTGTTCCACTTATTGCTATGCAACTGGGAACAACGTTTGCGTATATGGAAGGAAAAGATAGTGCTATGATGCTCAGTGAAAAGTGAGTGATAGCTGCGTCAAATGATTATAGACTCTCTGATACGATTACACGTAAAGAGATGATGAAAATCGTAATGAATCTCTCTGGGAAAAATGTTACAGACTCTTGTACGAATATGTTTACTGATGTAGCAAATGATTGGGGATGTAAATATATAGAATCTGCACTTGCTCACGGATTTATAGCAAAAAATACTATGTTCCGTCCAAACGATACCATCACCAAAGCAGAAAGTATGAAACTCATTGCTCAAGCTCGTGGTCTTGCAAAAGTACAAACAACAACTGACTGGCAAGCTGACTGGATGATGACTGGGTATAAAAACTCTCTTGTTATGGCAAAATATATGGATCATGCAAGCAAAGCAACAAGAGGATGGATATTTTCACTCGGTGCAAACCCTATAAAGATGATGTCAGATGAGATGATGATGAAAGATGATATGATGATGAAAGATGAAGCTATGATGGAAAAAGAAGATATGATGATGAAAGACGAAGCTATGATGAAAAAACAAGGAGCGTACACAGACTATAGCGAATCAATGCTTGGGAAGTACGAACATACAGTACTTTTTTTCCACGCTGCTTGGTGTCCTAGTTGTAAAACAACAGACTCTAACCTGACAGCTGATGATGTTGCAAATAGTGGAATAGGAATTCTCAAAGTAGACTTTGATACTGCAACTGCGCTAAAGGTAAAATATGGCATCACGATGCAACATACTTTTGTTGAAGTAGATGCAAATGGTGAGATGATTAAAAAATGGTCAGGATCAAATAATCTTGAAGATATCATGAGTGAAATACAATAATTTTTTTCAAATAAAAAGACTCCAAATTTTGGAGTCTTTTTTTGCGAGGAAAAGAAAATTGAAAAAGTGAAAATATACGTACAATCATAGTATATTTACCAACAATCTATGTCATCACAAGAAATTTTCACTTACAACGAAAAACAAGCTCCTGAAGATAAAAAAATATGTGATACACTTTTAGAGATTATCTCAAAAGAATACTCAGATGAAGAGAGTAAGTTATATCACTCACATCCTGTATGGTTTCTTGAAGGTAATCCCATAGTGGGGTATCATAAACTGAAAAGCGGAGTAAGACTTCTCTTTTGGAGTGGGCAGAGTTTTGAAGAGTCTGAGTTAAAAACAGAATGAAGTTTCAAAGCAGCAGGAATAAGCTACACTTCTGTCGAGCAAATAAATGAAAAAGATGTAAAAAAATGGCTCAAAAAGTGAAGAGCAATACAATGGGACTATAAAAATATCGTGAAAAATAAGGGAAAGCTCAGTAGAATAAAACAGTAACTATTTTTTATGTTTACACTTGAATCAATTGCACAAGCACATAGTAAAGTTCAGTCAGGAGCTGATTTTCCTGCATATATCAAAGATATCAAAGTCCTTGGGGTTCGTTCGTATGAAGTGTTTGTGGTAGATGGTCATAGTGTCTACTCTAGTGTTGAGGGAGATGTGCTTGCTTCCCCTACAAAATACGAAACTCTGGAAATATGCCCCATAGCAAACACAGAGCAGTTTCAAAAAGACTTAGTTTCGCATCAACAAGGGAAAACTGACTATATGACGTTTTGTCATGACTGTGCCAAGTCTGGAGTCAGTGGGTGGGTGATGGATCTGGAGTCTATGCTCTGCGCCTATATAGATAGTCACGGTCAGGAAATACTTGTTGAAAAAATCCCTCAATAATCTCCTATGAAAACCAATCCAAAAACTCTTGAGCGAATCTACAAAATGACTTTTGCGAGTGTGTATCCACTCTATATCACGAAAGTAGAGAAGAAGTGACGAACCAAAAGTGAAGTCGATGAAGTCATCTGTTGGCTGACTGGATATACTGCTAAGAGTTTACAAAAACAGGTAGACCAGCAAGTCACGTTTGAAGTATTTTTTGATCAAGCCCCTGCGATGAATCCTCT
>CAYTMN010000024.1:0-15391 GCA_964438925.1 uncultured Candidatus Peribacteria bacterium | reverse complement strand
AACTATGAAACATATTCACTTAGAAAGTTCATGGATCATAAAAGCTCCTCTTGAGGAAGTATTTAACATCGTTACTGACTTTGAAAACTTACCTAAGTATTTTCCCAAAGTTGCTGAGTCGGTGACTATAACAAAAAGAAAAGGAAATAATTTGGAAATAGAAGCGCAAGTGCGATCTTTTGGAAGTACTTTTCCCGTCCAGATGAAAACAGAAATCCTCCCACAAAAAGGGTTTATCTCAGATAACCAGAGTTTAAAGTTTGGTACCACAGGACATGAGGAATTTTTACTAAAAAAAGTGAAAGATGGAACACAAATTCACTATATTTATGAAGTTGATATTCATAAAACACGGCTTCGAATCATAACTAAACCTCTTATAGGTTGGTTTGCGATGAAAGCGTGGGAAAAAGCAGTCATACAAGAACTAAGAAAGATCTTGGAAAAGTAGAAATGCCTTTCCCACGGAAAGAAATAGTATTTTTATATTTTTTCTATATAGTTCCCTTGTGTTTTACCTATTTATAAAAAACTATGGAAAATAAAATCAGCCCTTGTATATGGTTTGAAAAAGACCTCCCTCAAGTGATAGAGTACTACCAAAGTATTTTTAAAGATAACCTCAAAGTAGTGTATCTGTGAGACCTCGAAAATGGTCCTGGAGGACAGTATCAATTTGCAGTTATAGAACTTTTTGGGAAAAGCTATGATATGCTTGCTGCTGGACCTATGTTTAAACATAGCGAAGCTCTATCATTTGTTATCAGTTGTGAAGATCAAGCTGAAGTTGACTACTATTGGGACGCTCTGACGGCAAATGGAGGAGTTGAAAGTCAGTGTGGTTGGTGTAGAGACAAGTATGGACTCTCTTGGCAAATAGAACCAAAAAAACTCAGAGAACTCTCAATAACTTCAGACAAAGAAAAAAGAAACTTCGCGATGAATGCGATGTTCAAGATGAAAAAGATAATCGTGAAAGATTTGGAGCAACTATAAACCTTCCTATGAAAAACCCAAACACCTTTGACCTTGAAACATTTTCAAAATCTACAAGTTTTAAAGTCCTCTTCCCGATGATAGTTATGCTTTCTATTATCTATATCTGGCAAATGGGATATGCTTTTGGACAATACTTACAAAATATATTTTAAAAATCTCTATGAAAAAACTCCCAAAAATCCTGCTTGCAATACTTGCTGCTATCTGAGCATTTGCCGTTGTTATAATGTTTGTTCCTGACTCTTGGATACCAGAAGAAACAGAGGAAAAACAAACAGTAGAAACTCCAAAAACTCCTGCTACAGAGAAAACAGCACTTCCAAAAAACACTGTAAAAGTAGCGTATGAAAAAACGAGTAAGTATGGAACTCTAGAGAAAAAGTATAAAGATATGAAACTCCTTGAAGACATATTTGCCTCACTATGAGAGTTTATCTCTCTGCCAAAAGAACTGGCAGCTGAGTACAGCGAGTGTGGAGAGGAAAATGCGTTCTATGATCCAGAGACAAAAAAGATAACTGTGTGTTATGAGATAATAGAGTGGGTAGAAGCTATAAGCAAAGATAAAGAAAGTCCTAAAGAAGTCGCAAACAATATACTCACGTTTTTTATACTCCATGAAATAGGTCATGCACTTGTAGATCTCTATGAACTTCCTGTCACAGGAAGAGAAGAAGATGTTGCTGATCAATTGGCTACATTTTTCCTCCTTGGAAGCAACGATGCTTGAGCGCTCGATACTGCTGACTCGTTTTATAGTGACCTTTCAGGACTAGAAGCAAGTGAGCTGCCTTTTGAGGACGAACACTCTTTGGACAACCAAAGATACTACAACATACTCTGTTGGGTATATGGTTCTGACACAGAGTCGTATGACTATCTCGTAAAAGACGAGTTTATCCCAGAAGAGAGAGCACAGCAGTGTGAAGGAGAATATGTGGCTATGAACAACAGTTTCTTAACACTCTTGGACAAACATATTCATAAGTAGTAAAAAGATGAGATATACCAATAAACTTTCTTTTTTATAGGTTATGCTATAATGAGAAAGTTTATTTTTTTAAACGTATGATACTATGAAATCAACATATATCGACGCTTTTGTTCTCGTAGTACCGAAAGACAAAGTAGAAAGGTATAGAAAATTGGCTCAAGATGGATGCAATTTGTGGATGAAACATGGGGCTCTTTCTTATAGAGAATGTATGGGACATGACCTATCTCCAAATATGGAAGGTATGGAATCTTGCCCTTTCCCACAACTCGTGAATCTCAAAGAAGATGAAACCGTTTGGTTTTCTTATATAGAGTATACTTCAAAAGAACATCGTGATGAAGTAAACAAAAAAGTTATGGCTTCTTGGGATGAAAAGTTACAAGAGAATCCAAATGCTATGGATGACTGTATGGGTATTTTCGATATGAAGCGTTTCTCAACGTGAGGTTTTAGTATTGAAGTAAGTAATAGTTAATTATATTTTTATTTTATAATTTTTTATTTTATGGAACTAAACTACATAGCTATTTTCACCATTACCCTCGTTGCATTTTTCGGAGGAGCGTTTTGGCATGGACCTCTTTTTGGAAAACTCTGGATGAAAATCCACTGGGGAGAAAAAAAGATCTCAGATAAGCAGATGAAAGAGATGACAAAAGGTATGTGGAAACAACTCCTCGCAGAGTTTATCGCAACACTATTTATGATATTTTCACTTGCTTGTATCATAAGGGCTATACCTCAGTATAGTGGTATGCAAAATGCCTTTATGGCTTGGCTTGGGTTTGTAGTTCCTATGACGGTTTCAAACATCATATGGGGAGCAGATAAAAAAGAGTGGTGGATTGCAAAAATCTTAGTTACTATAAGTTATAGACTCATTGTTTTTGTTTTTGCAGGATACATACTTTCTACTTGGTTATAAAAATATTTTTTCATCTTTTTATATATGCAAATACCAGATAATATTGTACATATTACCTCTTTGTATGCTTCTCTGCTGGCTCTTATATATTTGTTTCTCAGTGTACGAGTAGTACTCTCAAGAACTACTCATAACGTGAGTCTTGGAACTCCAGAAAAAGTAACCGAGCTGACAAAAAAAATTCGTGTACATGGAAACTTCTCAGAGTATATTCCCTTTTGACTCCTACTGATGGCTCTACTTGAGATAAGTAACTGAAAGCCTCTGTTTCTCCACAGTATGTGAATCGCTTTTATTCTCGGGAGAATTCTTCATATCATCGCGATAGATAGGAAAAATCCTATTTTGTCTTTGAGGATTATGTGAATGCTTCTCACTCTTGTCCCTATCTTTCTTTTGAGTGTTACGCTTCTATCCTATACTTTCGAAAAAAATATATAATCTTTTGACATCGTATCTGAAAGAATTAATATTTAACCATATGGTTAAATATGAAACTGACATAGATACGATTTTTTATGCACTTTCTGATAAAACACGCAGGGATATACTCAAACGTGCACTCGAAAGCGAGCACACTATATCGGCACTTACCAAGTATTATGATATGAGTTTTGTCGCAGTAGCAAAGCATATAAACGTCCTTACAAAAGCAAATCTCTTAGTGAAATTTAAAGTTTGAAGAGAACAAAAGATAAAGGCCAATATTATGGCTGTCGAGAAGATTCAGGCAGTACTTGACGAGTTTGAGTCTCTGTGGAAGAGTCGACTCAGTAACCTCGATGACTTTTTTGCTGGAACACTGTAGTATATTTATTTTTTTACGTTTTTCGTATGGAGCCAATATTTACAAAAGATCTTGAGAACAAAAAACTGACTGTAGAAAAGGTGTTTTCTGCCCCTAAAGCAAAGGTTTGGGAAGCGTGGACTGACGACAAGATACTCGAAAAGTGGTGGTGACCAAAAACTTGGCCAGCAACGAGTGTAAGTTTTGACTTTCGAGAGTGAGGACACTGGCTCTACTATATGCAATGACCAGATTGAACGAGGAGTTATGCGAGAAACGACTATATACTGATAACTCCTTGAGAGAGCTATGAAGCGCTCGACGCTTTTTGTGACGAACATGGAGAAGTAAATGAAAGTATGCCTCGTACTCATTGGAAAGTATCGTTTTTTGATGAGGGGGAAAATACAAAAGTCATCATAGAGTCAACATATGACTCGGCTAAAAGTCTTGAAAAACTTATACAAATGTGATTTCAAGAAGGATTTACTGATGCACTTGATAATCTTGATATTATTTTTGGGAAAGTATAATATAGTCTTGTAATTTTCATACTATGCAAACCTACACAAACATTGATGAATACTTGGAGACTCAACCTCTTGAGTACCAAAAAGAGTTTACAAAGCTTAGACGTGAGATAAAAAAACTCCTCCCAAAATGTGAGGAAGCGATTGGGCGGTGAATGCCAGGATTTAAGGTCAATGGAAAATGGGTGGTAGGATTTGCAGGGTTTAAAAAACATATGAGTCTCTTTCCGTATAGTGGAACCATACTTTCGCACTTTGCAGAGGAACTCAAGGACTATACTCAAACAAAGTCTTCTCTTCACTTTACCGTAAAACAGCCACTTCCAAAAGGAATGCTTGAAAAAATTATTGCGAAGAAGTTGGAAAAATATATTTTATAAACCACTTCATTCCTATGAAAAAACAGTACTTCTATGTTGATATAGATTTGGTTTCAAAAAAGATAGTAGGACATGGAACTACTCCTTACGCAACCCATACTGGAGATACAGAGGAAACAAATATACACAGGGTATTTCTAACAAAAGGTCAGTTTAACAAACTAGAGAAAAAAATAAAATAATGTCTACCTCAAAAAGCTTTATCACATTTTTCGAAGACTGTCTCTCTCATATCTCTGGAATCAAAACCAAAGCGATGTTTGGAGAGTACGCTCTGTATAAAGACGGAAAAGTCGTATGACTTATCTGTGATGATACTTTTTTCCTCAAGATCACTCCAAACACTACAACAATTCTCTGAGAGATTCACCCAACAGGATTTCCTTATCCATGAGCAAAACCACAGTATATCATCGAGGAAGACATACTCGAAGACAGAGAAAAAACAAAAGAGTTGATTGAAAAGTGTGCGGAAAATATTGCAGTTCCAAAAAAGAAAACACCAAAAAAATAGGTGTTTTTTTATTTTCATTTTTGTATTTATTTCTATACTGTTGAAAATCTAAAAAAGAAATATGACTCAACAAGAAATCGCGATAAAAACCACCTACTTTAGCATCATAGGAAATACGTGCCTTGCTATCATAAAGTGGACTGCTGGATACTTTTGAAACTCCTACGCTCTTATTGCTGACGCTATAGAGTCTACTACTGACATATTTTCGTCTATCCTGGTATTTTTAGGTATTAAGTACGCAACAAAACCCCCTGATAAAAAGCACCCATACGGACATGGAAGAGTGGAGCCCCTTGTGACGTTTATCATTGTTGGATTTTTGATCGTCTCTGCAACTATTATCGCACACGATGCTATCGCAAATATCCAAACTCCTCATGAACTCCCAGAACCATATACACTCCTCATACTCTGAGCCATCATCCTGTGGAAAGAGTTGTCTTATAGGTTTGTTTCAGGAAAGAGTGAACAGACAAACAGCTCTTCTCTCAAAGCTGATGCTTGGCATCATAGAAGTGATGCTATCACCTCGTTTGCTGCTTTTGTAGGTATATCTATCGCACTCGTTATGTGACAAGGATATGAATATGCCGATGATATGGCTGCTCTTTTTGCTTCTGTATTTATCCTCTATAACAGCTATCTCATTTTCCGTCCTGCACTTTGAGAAATACTCGATGAAAATACGCATGATGACTTGGTAAAACAGATACGTAAGATAGCAAAAACTGTTGCGTGAATCGAAGGAACTGAGAAATGTTTTATAAGAAAATCTGGAATGCAGTACCATGTGGATCTCCACGCTATGGTACAGGCAAATATGTCAGTTAAAAAGTGACACGATGTTGCTCATATTCTCAAAGACACTCTCAGGAAAGAACTCCCACAATTGGGGCACGTTCTTATACACATAGAACCTGATGATCTCTAAAGTAAAAGATTTTCTTCAGACAACAAAAAAGTATTCCTTTTTGTATTATTTCATTTAATTCTCATAATGGAGCTCTATTCTTTTACTAACACGTATGCCATTTAAAGCCTTGCAAATCATCGAACCAATTCTCAAAGCCCTTCAGGAAGAATGATACAGTAAGCCAACTCCTATACAAGAGCAAGCTATTCCTATAGTTTTACAAAAAAAAGACCTCCTTGGGTGTGCTCAAACAGGTACCGGAAAGACAGCCGCTTTTGCTCTGCCTATCATCCAACTTCTATGAGAAAACAAAACGTATGACCAAAGAAGAGTGGTAAAAAGTCTCATACTTACTCCTACTCGTGAACTCGCGATACAGATAGAGGAAAGTTTCCGTGCTTACGGAAGACACACAGGAGTAAAGTGTTGTGTTATATTTTGAGGGGTGAGTCAACACTCTCAGGTACAGTCACTTCAAAGAGGAGTAGATGTCGTTATTGCGACTCCTGGAAGACTCCTCGACTTGATGCAACAAAAACATATCAGTTTGAAAAATGTAGAAATATTTGTACTCGATGAAGCCGATAGAATGCTGGATATGGGATTTATCCATGATGTAAAAAAAGTCATAGCAGCACTCCCAGAAAAAAGACAAACACTTTTTTTCTCAGCAACTATGCCACCAGAGATAGTAAAACTTGCTGATACTATCCTCAAAAATCCTTCAAAAGTAACCGTAACTCCTGTATCTTCAACGGTTGAAGTTATAGAACAGTCGGTATTTTTTGTTGATAAAGCAAACAAGATACATTTGCTTCTTGAGATACTTGCCAACGAAAAGATAAAAACGGTTCTTGTGTTTACGAGAACCAAGCATGGAGCTGATAGAGTGGCTCGCACGCTGATGGCTAAGGGAATCACTGCCGAAGCAATACACGGAAATAAGTCACAAAATAACCGTCAAAAAGCTCTAAAAAACTTTAAAGAACAAAAAACTCGTGTCCTTATCGCTACTGACATAGCTGCGAGAGGAATAGATGTTGATACTCTTGAATATGTCATAAACTATGAACTTCCTGATGTTCCTGAAACGTATGTACACCGTATAGGAAGAACTGGACGTGCAGGAGCCAAAGGAACAGCGTTTGCTTTTTGTGATGCTATGGAAAAAATACTTTTACGTGATATAGAAAAACTTATCGCTAAAAAAATAGAGATAAACGAGAGCCATTCTTTCCCTATGAAAGACTTTAGTCCAGCACCTGCAGTAAGTCAGTTTAAAGGCAATAACGGAAGAAGTGGAGAAGGACGCCAAAGATCGTCAGAGCCAAGATGACATGGAAAAAGTAAACCATCGAAAAGATACTATGGTGGAAGTTCAAAGTGAGGTTTTAAAAAGTCGTTTGAAAGATAATACTACTCAAATCTCAACGCTTCAATCGGTCTAAGTTTGGCTGCCTTGTAGGCTGGGAGAATACCAAATATGAGTCCTACTCAAAGAGAAAAAGCAAAGCTCCGCAGTATAGAGTCTGTACTTATAACTGCTGTAATAGAAAAGAAATTAAATAAAAATACCACTCCATAACTCAGAGCAATTCCAAGAATTCATCAAATAATAGAAAGACTGGTCGCCTCAGTGAGAAACTGTATGAGTATATCTCCTTTACTTGCTCCTATAGCTTTTCTGATACCTATTTCTTTGGTTCTTTCAGTAACCGATACAAGCATAATGTTCATAATCCCTATTCCTCAAACAAGCAGCGATATACCGGCAATTCCTGACAAGAGCATCGTGAGAGTCTGAGTAATAGATGTTATGTTTTGGAGCATTTCTGACTGGTTTCTAAGCCTATATGGCAGATTGTCCGTATTGGTAATATTGAGGACATCTTGTAGCAGTGCATCTATCTCTTCTTGTTTTGCACTCACCTGTTCAGCTGAAGTTACCGGAATAAGTATTTGAGAATAATGTTTTTGTCCCATAATACGAATCCCTGCGGTTGAAATAGGGATAAACATAACGGAGCTGAGTGTCGAGTTTTCCGAAATAACTCAGACAATTTCAAAAGAATTTTTTCCCATCTTGAGAGTTTCTCAGACAGGGTTTTGTCCATCGAACAGTTCTTTGACAACGTCCTGTCCAAGTACTGCCACTTTCGACAAACTGTCGATGTCTTGTTGAGAGATATCCCTTCCTGATGCTATAGTTACATTTTTTGTCTTCATAAATGTTGTGTCTATTCCATAGACCTGAGCTGACATATCGTTACGTCCATACTTGACCTGTCCATTTCATGTTATGAGTGGTATAACTCCATCAAGTCAGTCGATATTTTCACGAATACTGGTGACCACTTTGTCGTTTAAAATATTGGTGGCGGTACCTGTCGTACGACTTCCTCATGAGCCTCAGGTTGAGAGAGTGAGAATGTTGGTTCCCATCTCAGAAAGACGTTTTTGTATGGTGACACTACTTCCATTTCCAAGAGCTGTGAGGATAATCACTGAAGAAACTCCTATGATGATTCAAAGCATAGAAAGTCCTGAACGCATCTTGTTTGATTTGATGGATTCAAAAGAGTTCAGAATATTTTCAAAAAGTATGGTAAACATAGGTTTTTAAGTTTTTACAATGAGACCATCACGAATGTGGATATGTCTTTTTGCGTATGCGTCAATGTCTTTTTCATGGGTAATCAAAATGATTGTTGTTCCTTCTTTGTTAAGTTCAATAAGGAGATTCATCACTTCTTCTCAGGTGACACTATCAAGTGCTCCTGTTGGCTCATCGGCAAGAATAATCTCGGGTTTTACTGCGAGGGCTCTGGCTATAGAAACTCTTTGTTGCTGTCATCCAGAGAGTTCATTTGGCTTACTATAGAGCTTACTTTCAAGTCCTACTTTTTTAAGGGCCTCTATCGCGAGGGCTTCTCTTTGTCACTTTGGTACTCACTGATATGCTAGAGGAAGCATCACTTGTTTGAGTACATTCATACGAGATATGAGGTTGTAACTTTGAAATACAAATCCTATGTTTTTTCCACGAATCTTTGAGAGTTCATCTTCTTTTTTTCCGACAATCTGCAAGTTGTTAAACATATAACTTCCACTGGTTGCCGTATCGAGCATCCCGATGATGTTCATAAGGGTAGACTTTCCACTTCCACTAGGACCCATGATAGACACAAAGTCTCCTTTGTGTATCTCTAGGTCTACTCCTTTGAGAACATGTAAGTCTTGTTCTCAGATGTAGAAGTCTTTTTTTATGTTTTTTAAGACGAGCATATCGTGTTTTTAAAATGGTGGAGGTCCAGACTGTCAGCCTGAACTCGAAGTTGATGTTCTGTTTCTGTTGGTTGGTGGAGAAAAAAGCCCACTACTTGTGGTAGTTGTAGAAACTTTAAATGTCTTTACGAGAACTACGTCGCCTTTACTCAAACCTGAAACTATCTCAGTGACTCCTCCAGACGTGAGTCAGGTAATTATTTCTACCTGTTTTTCCTGACCATTTTCGTCTATAGTTACGTACTTTTTGCCATCTTTTTCCGTGATCGCAGATGCTTTGAGTGTAAGGACACTTTTACGTGATGCTGTTTGTATCTCTATGTTTGCCGTCATACCTGAAAGGACCGTTTTATCGAATGTTTCATCGTCAATAATGAGATCAACTTCATACGATACTACTCCTGAAGACTGCACTGGAGTTGTATCGATAGCCACTATCTTTGACTGCACCTTGAGTGTTGGATATGCGTCAAATACCGTTATTGCTTCCTGTCACATTTTTACTTTTGTAATATCTATCTGATCAAGCATCACTTTTATCTGTAAAAGATTTGGGTTTTCTATGTATACGTATTTTTCCGCATCTGAGGTAATCTTGTCTCCTACTTTATAGTCTACTTTTCTCACTACTCCATCAAAAGGAGCAATAAGTTCATAGTCTTCTAAACTATCGTTTGACGAGATGAGTTGTATTTCTGCTTGTTTGACAGAGTTTTGAGCCTTTTGTACATTTTCACTTGTTGGTCACTCTATGAGTTCATCTAAAGAGAGTTTCGCAGTGTCTAGAGAGAGTCTTTTTATGTCTATATCTTTGAGTTTTGACTCCTCAACTATGGCGTATGATTGCATAGTGGTATCATAGTCTTTTTGTGCTGTATCTAGGTCAGACTGTTTCTTATCGAGACTCACGGTACTTGCATCAAGAGAAGACTGTTTTTGTCTGAGAGTTATATTGTTTGACTCAGAGATGAGGTCTGTATCTGAAAGAGTGTTTAGCGTATTTATATTTGCATTGATCGTATTTATCTTGGAAAGTATCGTCGTTCTATATCCTGACATTTTGCTCTTCATACTATCTATCTCACTCTGTCAGAGTGTTCCTTCACTTGGGACACTTGATTCTATAGTTTTATATACACTATCTATCGTGGTGTAGAGTTCGTTGTATGCTGATAAAAACTTTTGTAAGAGTGGAAGTATCTTCGCCTTTTCCCCACTATAGTCATACTCATACACTACAGGTTTGAGAGATGTATAGGTTTCTATACTTCCTCATAGAGCAATTTTTGCTCTGTCCTTTGACTCTTGGTCTTTCGCTCAGAGAAATGATTCGTAGTCATCGTTTTTATCTTTGTTGTCTTCTGTAACTCCCATAATATAGTCAGCCTCTTGGGTTACTTCTTCCATATATGCTAGGTTGCTACGGAAGCTATCTTCGATATTTATCACTGTCGTGCTTTTTGTTGCGAGAGTGTTACTTAGACTTGTTCCCTGTTCTTTTTTGAGGTTCTCAAGTTCAAGTTTTGCGATATCATAGTTTGTCTGAGCGACTGCGTATTCTTTTTGAGAGATTTCTATCCCTTTTTGTAAATTATCAAGAGCATTTTTATGGGTTTGTATGAGATTGTCATACTCTTTTTGCGCTACGTCAAAGGCATTTTGAGAGCTCGTAATGCTGTTTTTTGCTTGGAGAATCTTACTCTCGTCTACTGGTTCATAGAGCTGTTTGAGGTTTATCTGACTATTTTCTAGGTTGAGTTCTGCCTGTCTGATAGAGTTTTCTGCATCTTTGCTATCAAGTTCTGCGATAACTTGTCCTTTTTTCACTTCTTGTCCTTCTTTTACATATATCTTTTTTACGGTTCAGAGTTTGTTAAACCTCAGACTTTGCTCGTCTACAAGGTTTGCTTCTCCTACTACTTCTATAGTTGAAGTGACGTCTCCTATCTCGACTATCTCCTGTGTTGTTGTACTTGTGGTAGCAGATGGTGTAGAAGTATAAAAAGTCTTGTAGTTAAACAAAAGCACCACTATGAGTCAGAGAAAAAAATACAGCCAAGAGAAACGAAATTTCATATACGAAGGTAAAAAATATAATTATTGAGCCTTACTTCCAGTTGAAGTAGTGCCAGTTCAAAGTGATGCCCCAGTTGCCATAGTTCCACTTCATGATGCTTTGGTTCCCTTCATCAGGTCACGCACATTTTCTCAAGCGTCTATTTTCTTTTTGAGTTCTTCTTTTGAGATACCAAGTCTTGTTGCCATTCGCTCTAGTTGTGCATCGCTCATACTTTTTGGGTCAAGAGATCTTGTTCCCCTCGTACCTGAAGTACTTGTTCCTGAAGAGTACGATACATAGTACGAAACTCCATATACTATAACAAAGCCTATTACTCCTCATATAATAGCTGAAAGTACTTTGTCTTTCATTTCTGATTTCATAGTTTGAGAACATTTAAAAATAACTATTGGTACTATAGTACTCAGAAGTAAGAAAATAGTAAGAGAATCTCGCTATTTCCCCTCAAAAAAAGCAGTACTTGTTGTACTGCTTTTGGAGTATTTTGTTTTTTAGAGGTTTGATACGTACTCTTCAAGTCGAGACTTGATGTACTGTATCACTCATTCAAGATGTGCAAAGTCTTGTATTTTTGCTTCTAGTCTGAGTATCATCTTATCTACTACGCTTTTTTTCTGAGCTACACTTGAAAGTTTTGTCTCTATTTTTTCTATGAGTTGATCTATCTTATCATCGAGTGATTGTTGTACTTTTGGTCAAAAGTCTCCTATACATTTTCCATGATTGAGCAGTGTTGCTCCTTCTGACTCCATAACACACTTGTTTGAGTATGTTTTTGGAGCAGCAATCCCAGCGAGAGGGTTTGTCTGTTTTGGTTGCCCACAAACAGGGTTATACTCTCGAGTGCATGCTTTTGGTTTTGTTTCTCAAGGACACGCTGCAAACTCGCAGCTTGGTCATGTGCGTCATACACTTGAACCATCGGAACATATTTTAGCGTCCATCGTACACATCACTCCATCATCATCTGACGAAGTAGTATCATCATCACTTGGACATGTCATAAACTCACAGTTTGGACCTACTCTCCATACCGTTGTTCCATCTGCACATACTTTTGCTTCTTCTGTACAAGCATACCCACCTCCTCCAGGGAAAGAGGAACTTCCTCCTACACTTGGAAGTCATGGTGAGGAAACTCCAGGAGATGGTAAAGAAGTTGTAGGACAAGCTGCAAACTCACAGTTAGGTCACGTACGTCAAACATAGGTTTCTCCATCTGGACACATCTTTGCTTCCATAGTACACGCCATAGTGAGCGCATGACTTTGGCTTAAAAAAGCTACACTTAAACTGCAAAAGATCACAAGGTATACAAGATATTTTTTCATAGGTGAAATGTTAGAAAATAATTTTGTGCTCTGCATTTATATAAACGATAAACAGGGGTGAAAGGGACAACGTATTTTAGAGTTTTTCCTCTAAAAACTTCAGTGTTTTTTCCCAAGCGTCAAGTGTCTCTGTAGCACTATAGTTTGCTCCTGTTGGGTTGGCAAATGCATGCCCCACTTCTGGATAGATATATATAGAGTTTTGTTTTCAGAGTTTTTTGAGACTCGCTTCAAACGCTTTTACGCTTTCTTGAGTGATAGACTGGTCTTTTCATCAAAATATCCCGAGTACTGGTCCTTGAAGTTTTGAGAGTTTTTCTGTGTCGTCTGTGAGATGTCCGTAGTAGATAACTGTTGCATCGAGTTTTTCTGCAAGAGAAATATTGAGAGACTGTTGTCCTCCAAAACACCAACCAAGAGAAGCTATTTTTTTACTTTTTTGTTTGAGATAGTCTACTGCAAGTTTCATCTTCTCTACTGCTTTGTCTGGGTTTTCTCTCACAGCTCCAGAGAGTTTCTTTGCAGTGTCAGAGTCAGCTGCTACTTGCCCTCCATAGAGGTCTATCGCTAGCACTCTATACCCTTGTTTTGCTAGAAGTTTTGCCATATATTTTATATTTTCATTGAGCCCCCACCATTCGTGAATCATCACCACCGCAGGATAGTCTCACTCAGCTCTAGGTTCAGCCATAAATCACTGCAATTCTCCTTGAGCAATATTTGTTCAGACAACAAAAGTTTCTACATCTTGATCGAAGAGTTTCATATTTGATTTTTCCATATCTACTTTTAAACATTTTCCGTCCATATCTATTTCATTTTCTGCACATCCGAGGTGGTCCATTTGTGTACCTGAGTGATTCATAGTACTCATATCGTGTTTTTCTACTTTTTGTGAGCAGGAAACAAGCGTACAAACACAAAGAAAACAAAGAACATATTTCATAAAAATAAAGTAACGTAATAAACTCTCTTACAATACGGATTTTACAAAAAAGTAAAGCGAGAGAGTTTTTTATATCTCTGAAAAGTAACTATCTATTTCCCAAAAAAAGAGTATACTGTTAGTCTTACTTCTTCACTTTTTTACTATGAAATGATTTTTTGGAAACTTGGAAGAACAGACGCTTTGAAATGATAATTTTCGCAAGGTACACTACACTGGAAAGCATATGCAGCTTGTGCTTATGAGTCTCGAGGTAGGTGAAGACATAGGAGAGGAGGTTCACACCGATACTGACCAGTTTTTTAGATTTGAGAGTGGAAATGGAAAAGTAGTTATAGATGGAAATGAGTACGCTGTGACGTGAGGAGATGGAGTTATCGTCCCTTCAGGAGCTCGACATAACATCATCAACACCAGCACCACTGAAACGCTGAAAATCTACACTATCTATGCTCCTTCGCATCATCAAGATGGAGTGGTGAGAAAAACCAAGGCAGAAGCTGTGGCGAGTTCGCCAGAGTTTGATGGAAAAACATCTGAATAAAAAAAGAGCAGCGAGTCTGCTCTTTTTTGTGTATTAATTTTCCATTTATTGATTTTTATAGCGAAAGGGAGATAATATTCTCATTAAAATAGTAAGCCTTGTACATAATATGCTATATTTATTTAGTTTTTGAAAGATTAATGAAACTCTTGTATCAAAAGAGAAAAATATATTAATAAAAAATATTGATAATGAATATGAAAAAAGATATTTTATAAATAGCTTATTCAAATATCAAACAAGTTCAATTTGAATAATCCCTGATTACTTTCAAAGGAATGAATGTATAAATACAATCATAAAAATAGATTTTTGAATTTCTTTAGAAGAGTATATAAAACTATTTTTATCAAAAGAAAGTAAAGATAAAGAAAAATTTATAGAACAAAAACAATTAATTTCAGAATATCATAATATTTTTAATGTTATTCTATTTGCCCTATCTCTAATACATCGAAACGAAGACTTAATAGATATAAATGTTGATTTAGAAAGACTTGATTCAAATAAATATAAAAAGCTTGAACAAAAAATTCCTATAATTAAATGAGTGTTTGAATGACAAGAATATATTAACTTCGATAAAATATCTAAAGATTTAGTAGAACTGTTTAGTATCTTTGATCTTAATTATAAAGACTATGATTTAGAAAACTTTCTATATCTTTGAGAACTTATTAATCAATATAACTTATCAGAGTCGCAGTACTTTAAATTTACACAATTAGTTTCAATAATAGAATTTTTAATTGTAAGAGGACAAAAAGACATAACACAACAGTTCAAACTAAAAGGATGAATTATAATTGAAAGAGTAATTTTAAAAAATATGCTGCTTGATAATAAAAATTTTAGTTTATGTTACTTTAACAATAAAACAACAATTAAAGAGCTTGATTCAATTTATGATATCAGATCAATGATTGTACATTGAAATTTAAAAGAAATAAATAAAGAATATCCCAAAAAAGACAATGAATATAATGATTTTCAAAGTAATTTCTTTAAACTTAAGAAAATGGCCTTTGGATTACTCCATGAATATATATATGATCCAAAATATATAGAGTTTATATAAAATAATTAGTACAAAAAATTAGGGTCTATGAGCAAATGATATATGTACATCCTCGAATGCTCTGATGTAAGTTACTATA
>CAYTMN010000023.1:0-16057 GCA_964438925.1 uncultured Candidatus Peribacteria bacterium | reverse complement strand
GTCAAAAGAGAGTGAGATAACCGTCCCAGTATCGAGCCCACACTCTATAAAAAACGCACTTTCTCCATCTTTGAGCAGACTTGGCGCTGCTAGGTTGAGTATGTTTTTCCCACAGAGTAAAGAAAGAGCTTCCAGTATGTTTGTCTTACCAGAGCCATTTTCTCAAATTATCAGATTTTCATGGGAGTCAAAAAATATTTCTTTTGAGGAGAAATTACGAAAATTTTTGAGCTTTAAGTATTGTATCACTCTTGCAACATATTATATAGTGTAGGAGACTAGTGCATGATATTTCCTATAGTTATTTGGTTAGAAATAACCTTTTGTGGAGAGCACTTGAGGAGTTCTTCTGGAGTTGAAAGGTGGCTCTTGAGTGTATCGTCACGAAGTTCGTTTTTCTTTTTTACCACACTTACAGTAGGTTCTACTCCTGTAGTATCTACTTCATTGAGCATTTCAACGTATTTTAAAATCTCATTTACATCTTGTATGAGTTTCACTTCTTCACTCGGAAGCTTACAAAGATTGCGAGCGATTTTTTTTATTTGTTCTTGTGTTACTGACATTTTTATATATATTAAGGCTAAATTTTATCGTATACAAAAGAGTATAATTTAAAATAAAAAAAAGCAAGCATGAATCCTCAAACATCAGAACAAAATACTCAAGAATCTCAACCAATAGACTTGTGACTTGCCTATAGATATAAAGCTGCAAAGATAGTTTTTGTCATCTGTACTTTGCTGTTTTTTATAAACTATTTCCTCGTTGGAGCATGATTTTACGCAGATATATGTATCGTATATCTTCCATATACATATGTGATGTTTGATTTGAGTTTTTTACTTTGCACGTACTTCCTCCTCATGACAACATTTCAGTGAGGAAAAAAAGTTATTTGATACGCTTTGTTTGCAATATTTGCAGTTCTTTTTATGCTATTTCTACTCCCTGTTGTGTTCAAGGAAAATGTTTTATCTGTACTTTAAACACCCACTATGAAACAAATATCTCTTGCGATAATACTTGTACTTCTCCTTTCTGCTTGTGGAACTCAGACAACAAGTTCTGGGCTTACTCAAAGTGATCAAGAGGATTTTAGTATCTCAGTTCCTGCAAACTGGGTAGTGTTTGATAAAAACAGTAACGCTGTACCAAAGCCAAAAGTATGAGAAGTAGCTCTCGCGGTAACCTCTGCTGAAGTGATAGAAGGGTTTTCAAACAACCTCCTTATCTTAAAAGAAACTCTCAGCAGCACTACAACATCGGACCAATACTCTATGCTCAACAATTTTTGAGTAGAGCAAGACTACAAAGAGTATGAAAAGATAGAAGAAAAAGACATGATTTTTGCCGACACAACAGATATAGGGAAACTCTATGTATTTAAAGCGAAGTACAATGTGAACACTCCAAAGCTTACTTTTTTGCAGACTGCTCGTATTTGTAAGGGAAATTTAGGTTTTTTCTTGACAATAGCACTCCCTGCGAATATAACAGACACCGCAAAATACGAGGAAATCCTCAAAACATTTGCGTGTAAATAATATCATTTCATTGATATAATCTGATAAGGTGCCTTGGCCGAGCGGTTAGGCGACCGTAGGGAGTGTCTGCAACACCCAGTTGCAGAGAAAATACATAAACAGGTAGAAAGCAAAAATATAATCTGGTATGGTGCCTTGGCCGAGCGGTTAGGCGACTGAAAGGAGTGTCTGCAACACCCAGTTGCAGAGAAAATACATGAACTGGTAGAAAGCAAAAATATAATCTGGTATGGTGCCTTGGCCGAGCGGTTAGGCGACTGAAAGGAGTGTCTGCAACACCCAGTTGCAGAGAAAATACATGAACTGGTAGAAAGCAAAAATATAATCTGGTATGGTGCCTTGGCCGAGCGGTTAGGCAAGGGTCTGCAACACCCTCTAGAGCGGTTCGACCCCGCTAGGCACCTCCAAAAAACACTAAAAAATCCCCAATCTTGGGGATTTTTTTATTAACTCGCTTTCGTCCACGTATTAGCACTTCTTCCTGAAGTTTCAATCGCGTATGATCATACATCATTATACCTTCCTCTTTGATTATTTGGCGTATTATCACCAAACACCATAAAGTAACTTCAAACTATCACCACGAAAACTCCTCCTATTATGAGTAACTGCTTCATATATTTGTTTTAGTATATAACAAAAGCAGTGTACGTAAAAAAGGTAAGAAAACTGTAAGAAATACTATTTTCTCTCGATGATAATATAGCTCACTCCCGTGTTCCCAGCTTCATCAGTTGCCGATACTACTATAGGATTATATCCCATTTGTAACTCTTGAATTCATCCTCATTTTGTAGTGATGTTTTCTCGTACTGAGACATTGTCAGTAACTTCTAGTTGAACATCAATACTCTCATCGGTAACTACTTGGTTATTGGTAAGATTTGTTATCACAATAACTGGAGGAAGAGTATCTTGCACTACTTCAGTACTTCATGTTTCTGTTGCTCCTGTTTGAGTTGCCTCTTGAGGTTTCAGATACTTTCTCACAGACGTAAATTCGTTATCTTTTGCGATGATCGTGAGCGCATAAAAAACGGTTCACAAGATGATACATACACTCAGGATTCCAGCTATTTTTTTCATACTACGAAAATTTTTCAGTTATAATATTTGTAAATTTGTGCTCTTGTAAATACTGACTCACTGTCTCAACCATGGCAGGATTTCCACAGATATAAAACTCAGTTTCAGGGGTAAAACTATACTTTGAGAGGTCTATTCGACCATGTTCATATCACTCTATTGTTTCTTGAGAGAGGTATGTATGGGTTGTGAGTCCTTCTATCTCTCGTATCTTGTCTTCATAAAAGAGTTCACTCTTGGTAGCAACTCCAAAAAACAGTTCTGCTCACACGAGTTTTTTGCTTGCAAGCATATGGACGATAGGAGCAACTCCTGTACCTGTTGCGATGAATACTTTTTTATTTGCAGTATTTTTGAGAGTAAAGTTTCAGAAGACTCACTCAAGTTTGAGAGACTCTCCACCTTTGAGCGTTTTTAAAACTCAGCTCCCGCGTCACTCTCAGAGTTTGATAGCAAAAGTGATATAGACTCCTTCATGACTGACTACCGAGTAACTACGTGCAAAGTCTCCTTGTGCATCGTGCATACGTATTTTGGCAAACTGTCATGGAGTAACAGATACTTCTTTTTGTGTTTCGAGCGTCAACTCCAAAACCGACGGAGTCAGCATCTTGAGTTTTACTACTTGTGCTTGTACGAGTGATGCTTCGTCTCCTGAAAATGGTACAAAGTCAGCTTTACTTACCCCACATACAGGACATACCCATCACTCTGGAATATCTTCAAACTTTGTTCCAGAAGCTATACCACTGTCAGGATCTCCTACAGCTGGGTCATATACATATCCACTAGGGATACAGATATATTTTCCAGTAGTTGATACAGCTTGATTTGAAGTCTTTTGGTACGCGATATATCTCACAAGTACTACGAGTGATATGAGAGACATATATTTTAGGTCAAAACGAGAAGCAAACGCTATATGGAGTGCAACGATACAAAAAAGAGGGTACACCAGAGAGTGAAGCTGTTGCCAGTATTTCCCCATTTTTTTGTGTAAAAAGTTGAAAGAAGTGATACCAAGAAGAGTGATGATGATGACTGCTATCACTCAAGTAAATACATCTTTTTCATAAAAATGCTCGAAGATAAATATTTTACCACTATAGGCAAACTCATCATAAAAATACTTTCCTGAGTGAGCGAGTCATAGAAAAAACGCGAGTACTCAAAATACTTTTCTATAGGGTCTAAGTTCCTGTTTGTTGGTAAGAGTTACTATAGGAGTCACAAGCAGTGAGAGACTCAAAAATGCAAATGCGATAAATCATAAGTTTCTCAGTATAGCGTTGACTCAGCTCGTATCTAGGACGGTAAAAACTACAGCAGCGATACCTCAAAAAACAATTCAAATAATATAGTTCATATACAGCAGGTTAACTTGCACGAGTATTGGTATCGGGTTTTACTCCACATTTTCCATCATAGAGACTTGAAGTGTAGTCTCCGTTTGGACACACATCTTTTGGTTTCGTCCCACACTTTCCATCATAGAGATTCCCAGTATAGTCACCATTTGGGCAAGAGTCTTTCGGCTTTGTCCCACACTTTCCATCGTAGAGGTTTCCTGTAAAGTCGCCGTTTGGACATACATCCTTTGGTTTCGTTCCACATTTTCCGTCATAGAGACTCGCAGTGAAGTCCCCGTTTGGACAAGAGTCTTTTGGTTTTGAACCACACTTCCCGTCATAGAGATTTCCACTATAGTCTCCGTTTACACAGGCATCTTTTTTAGGAGTGACTGGAGTTTTTGGAGTCGTAGGTGTAGGAGTTGTTGGTGCTGGTTTTGCAGGAGTTGCAGCGACACTTGGTTTTGGTTTTGCAGGTACTACCGTTACTTTCTTTGCTTCATTTTCTACTGTTTGTACTGGAGCGATATTTTCTTTTTTCGTAAGTACTGTCATTTCAAAAAATGGTCTTTCTATGTACACATTTCATGTACTTTGAGCGACAATACTTTGTACTCTATCCTCAGCGTCTTCCAGAGCTTTTCGTAAGTCTTGGTTCATACCTTCAAAGGTAGCTGTCCCAAAGTTTTTTTCAGCAAAAAACGGATACTGACTAAACAGATATGCTATAAGTGCTTGTTTACTTTCAAAGCTTGGTTCTGTTCCTTGAGTTCCATACAAATGCGTTTGCGTGTTATAAGTGAGAGGTATGATGTTTCCATCTTGAGAAAAGAAAAAAGAAACTGGGCGAATAGGTTGCTCTTTTCACAGACTTGTATTTGCCTGAAGCGATACTTTTTTCTTTACTACAACTGGAGCTTTTTGAGTTACAGGAGTTACTGGAGCAACAGTTTATGCTGTAGTAGCTACGGTCTTTATTGGTGCAGTGCTTGTAGTGGTAGGAGTTGGCGAACTATCTCCCCAAAGCACTTCTTGTACGATACTTTCTATGTCATCATTGGACTGAGTTTTTGTAGCAGCAGTAGAGGTCGACACTTGACTACCTCTTTCGTATCTATCATCATCTTCATCCTCATCTTCTTCTCTTTCCCACTCAGCACCAACACTCGGTATGTTCCAGCTATACCATGTTCCAGTGGAAGTATGTTCCACTCAGAGTTGGATACTTCAAAAAAACGACGTTCCAAAAAGTAAGAAGATACTTCAAACAACGATGATTTTTTGGAATAGAGTAGGTTTTGTATGTGTTTTCATAGGTATATAATATAAAATATGTAGTATAAATAAACTCTTTTATCCTCTTTCAAAGTGGTAGGTTTGCATCATACCAGGTGAAGCAAATACCTTTCCGTCATTTCGTATCACCATTCATTCGAGATGGTGCTTTTGGAAGTATCCTCAAAGCTCATCAAAAGAAGTGTGCCAAACTCCCTTCGTAAGGGCATCACCATAGGCACAGTTTGTATGTATGAGGGTCACACTTGAAAACTCATTTACGTTTTTTCCAGTGAGAGGATTGAGTATATGGTGGTACTTTCTTCCCGCGTTTTCCCACTTTCTACGATAGTTTCAAGAAGTATTTACACTTATGTTGGTTCCTACAAATGTTCCCATATTTGTCTGTGTGAAAGGATTTTCTACTCAGATAATCCAGTCTTCCCCTCTTTCGTTTTTTCACATAACACATAAGTCTCATCCAGCGTTGATACAAAAATCTGTAAATCATTTTTCTAAAAGTATGTTTTTGAGGAGATCAACGAGGTATCCTTTTCCGATTCATCAAAAATCAAGTTGCGTGTTTTTTCATAGAGTGATACTGTCTCCCACTATCTCTATATTTTCTTCTATCACAGAGTCTATCTCAGGAGTAAATACTCCATTTTCAAAAGTTCCACTATATCAAAGGTATGCTAGATTTACAAAAGGAGAGAAAAATCAGTCGGTTTCTGCTTTGAGTGTAAGTGCTATATCTAAAAGGTGTATAAACCTCTGTGAAACTTGAGCATGTTTGCTTTTGTTGAGCTTTGAAAGTTCAGAAGTCTCTAAAAAACGAGAAAACTCTTGCTCAAAAGCACTACAGTACGAAAAAAGTTCGTCTATAGTAGTAGGCGTATCTGTTCTATCAGATATTATCTGTATTTGCACATCTGTTCCAAGATGTTTCTGCTCTTGTATATGTTTCATAAAGAAAGTATATTAGAAGTTATGTAAGAAAAAAGTAAGAATCTTACATAAAACGAACAAAAGTGGAAGAAATGACAAAAAAAGGGAAAAATATCTTGACCTTTCCTAAAAAATCGTAGTCTATAAAAAACATACTCTTATGCTAGAACCACAAAACCTCAATACACAGAAAGTTTACTCCATACTCGAAAACTTGGACCTGACACCAGAACAAAGGCAAGTAGTAGCCCAGTCTTTTAGAACTCGTGGGAAGTGGGTAGAAGGTATACTTGATTTTCAGTTCAAGTACCTAGAAGAAGGTTTGGATGAAGCACAAAAAAAGTTTATAGAATCTACAGTTGTAGATATAGGTACGAAACTCTCAGCACATTTCAAAGACCAAAAAGTAACTGCTTCTTGCAAGATAGGAGTATGTTGTAGGCAAGACTGTTTTTGCTGTACAGAGTATCCAAAGCACAAGCTCTAGACGTCTATATGTATCTCAGAGAGGAGCTGTTCGTTCCACATATGGAGAACTTCCCCTATCTTTTCTCCAGTGAACTCAGGGTGCTTTTTCATCACATCGTTTCCTGTAAAAAAGTGTATGTTTCAAACCTCAGCGAGAAACTTTTTATAGTAGGTTTTTGTTTTTTCTACTCACTCAGTTATAACAGGGAGTCTTCACTTTTTATCAGCTTCATACACGAGTAACAGTTCACTAAAGTATTCGTGCATCATAAACGTATGTCTCTTTGCAGGGTGCATCTTGAGGCTCATTCCCACGCGTAGATGATTATCTATGAGATAGTGTATCTTTTTTCTTGCAGCGTTGGAAAACTTCCACCTGTTGGCGATGTTGGTAAAGTGTTGTGCCGATACTTGCTCGTGACCATAGTAGTGGACTCTTCCGTTTTCATCAAAACTCAGACAATCTGCTTTTCCAACATCGTGTAAAAGCATTGCCCAAACCAGATCTATTCTTTCTTTTTTTGTGGTGATGAGGTTCATCTCTTGTATGGTCATAAGAGTATGTATCCATACATTTCCTTCCAGATGCCGAGGTGCTCCACCAGGAGTTTGCTCTATCTTTTCGACTTCTGGGAGAAAAGATGCGAAAAATCAGAGGTCTTTGAGTTCCTGTAAGGCTTGAGTGTTTGTGTCTAAACACAGTATCTTTTCAAACTCTTGCTGTACTCGTTCTACAGACAGGTTTTCGAGTGTTTGTATGTGTTTTTTGAGGACTCAAAAAGTCTCTTTTTGCCCATCCCTAAATGAATACATATGTTTTATGCGAACGTATCTCAGAAGTCGTAAAACATCTTCTTGCAAACGAGCATTTGCATTTCCCACAAAGTGTATCTCTTTGTTTTTTATATCTTGTATCCCTCCCATAGGGTCTATAAAACTTTCTTGTAAGATGTCATAGTATATAGCGTTACACGTAAAGTCTCGTCTTTGAGCATCTTCTTCTAGGTTTTTAGTAAACACTACTTCTGCTGGTTTTCGAAAGTTGATACTCCCAATATCACGACGAAACGTAGTGAGTTCATAAGGAGTATTTCAAAGTTTTACGATACTGGTCCCATACTTTTTTCATACCTCTCATACGACTTTTAAAAGAGGTTCTATCTGCTCAGGCGTCGCAACGGTAAACAAGTCTATATCACTTTCTTTTTTCCCACAAAAAAAGTCACGACACCAACCTCAAGCGATGTAGAGTGAGTATCCTGAGAGTTTGAGTTTTTGTGCAGCTTCGAGTATTTCCTGTGGAACTTTTGGAGTTTTCATACCTCTACTATACAAAAAAAATGCTTGTTAAAAAATCTTTTTGACATCAAAAATAAATATATATAATTGGTATACACGTATTTATATACTAACATACAAACCTATGCTTACAGAAAAACAGCAAAAAGCGTTTGATGCAATCTATGAGTTTATAGTAAAGTTTGGAAAGTCTCCAACACTCGACGAACTCCAAGAGTTGCTCGACCAAAAGTCAAAGAGGGGAGTGGTGCAGTACCTCGAAGTTCTCGAAAAAAGAGGGTTTATCTCTCGTGCCGATGGGCATAGAGGTATAAAACTCTGAAACAGTATCTGAGTACAAACTATGATGAACATCCCTATTTTAGGGTATGCAAATGCAGGTCGCCCACTCGTTGAAGCAGAGCAAACAGACTATGGGTTTCTGCCTATATCAAAAAAGATTATTCGTGGAGATGGAGAGGATTATTTCATCCTCAAGATAGAAGGAACGAGTATGAACAACCATCAGGTAAATGGAAAATACATAGACAATGGAAGTTATGTACTCATCCGTAAAGATGACAATATTCTTAACGAAAAAGATGCATTTTTATTTATCGTTGATAGATCGGCAACTATAAAAAAGTACAAGAGAAGCGGAGAACATCTCTACCTTCTTCCAAACTCAAAAGATGACTATCACAAGCCTATTATCCTCTCTGAGGATGACAGGGTTTTAGTAAACGGAAAAGTAGTTGATGTATTTACCTTTTAGTTTTCACATATTTTCATATACTATCTCTCAACATCTTAAACGTTGAGAGATTTTTTTATAGGTACTATGACGAACCAACAAAAAGCTGACTTTAAAAAAGGGTATACGTACATCATTCTTTCGCTTATGTCGGTAACAGTATTTACACTGTTAGCTGACTATCTATTTCGTCAAAATATTTCTATCCATCCTGCAAACCTGTTGTTTTGGAGTATAGGAGGAGCCACGATTCTCTCATCTCCGTATTTTTTATGGGAACAACATGCGCGAAAAAGCATTGTTTCTATTGTAAAAAAAGATTGGAAAACAGTATTTTTGATTGGTCTTATTTCATTTACTGGTGCGACACTTCGGAACTTTGCTCTTCAAGCATCTTCTGCAGGTATCATCACTCTTATGGGGAAGATGACGTTTATCTACACTATCATCATCGGTGGAGTGTTTCTCTGAGAAAGGATGAACCTCAAAGAGATACTCGCGATACTTGTAGTTATAGCAGGACTTGCAACTGTAGGAAATATACACGGTGAAGTAACACTTACGGCTATCATCTACATAGTACTTTCTTGTTTGTGTTACGCAGTCCTGAGTTTGGTGATAAAGCGCTTAGGAAAAGATGCAGATATGAAGTCAGTTGCCTATATACGAGCTATTTCTATCACTCTATTTCTGTTTATATATCTCATAGTTACGGGAAACTTTGAAGTTCCAAACACGCAAGTACTTATACTTTGACCATTTAGTGAGCTTTTTGGGATCATCCTCTGGGCAGTGTTTTACTTTGAGGCACACAGGTATCTCCCTATGTCGAAACTCAACGTTTTTTCTGTCGTAGATGCAGTCACGATTCCTATACTTGCATTTATCGTATTTGGAGATAGTCTGAGCATACAAAAAATCCTTTGAGCAGTATGTATTATGGTGGGGATACTTTGGTTTTTCCACGAACAAATGAAGTTACAAAAAGAGAAATAATATTTTTTAAATCTTTTTTATGTGTTGGAGCGTATGAGCATCGGTAGCAATGACAGTAGCAGGTACGGCAGGAGCAGTATATGCCTACAAAAAATGACAGTCAAAGTGGCTGTATGTCCCACTCATATACTTTACCCTCATGGAGCTACTTCAAGCAGTGAGCTACCCAGTGGTAGACCAGTGTTGACTTCCTGCAAACGAGATAGTCACAGTGCTCGCCTATATGCACATCGCTTTTCAACCCATATTTTTCAATCTCATCATGATGAGTTTCATTCCCGAGCGCATTCAAAAACAAGTATTTCCTTGGGTACTTTCTATATGTTTTGCTTCAAGTGTTATTTTTCTCCTCAGACTCTATCCGTTTAGTTGGGCTTCTATGTGTGACTTGTGAGGATACCTCTGTGGACGCAACTTGTGTACGGTTTCAGGAAACTGGCATATAGCTTGGGAAGTACCATTTAACGGTATTTTCAAGTGAATTCCTGTATACATATTTCCCGTACTCATACTTCCGTTTCTCTACGGTTCTTGGAAAGCTGCAGGGTTTAGCTTTTTGGTATGACCGGTACTTGCAAGACTTTTGACTGATAACCCAAACGAAGCTCCAGCAGTTTGGTGTCTGTTTTCTATAGGACTCCTCCTCATAGTTATGAACACTCGTTTACGTGAGTCACTTATGGTACGAGACTTTTACTGGTGGAAAAAAGAACCTAAGGTAAAGGCTATGGTAGATGAAAAACCTGTTAAACGTACCAGAGCAAAAACAACAAAGAAAAAGTAGGTATGTCACATACATATATATTTGAAGAGCTACTGTTTGAACTCATAGAAACTCCACAAGACGAGAAACTTTGAGAGTTTTTTTCTGACTATGAAAACTCGTTTATCATAGAAGAAGAAAAAGAAACTTTCTCCTGATTTCAAGACTGTCTTTCCCTCAACACTGGAGAGACATCAAAGCATCTCACTGAGCTCTATGGTGTATATAAAGAGCTCATCATCATCGTAAGAGATAGTACCACGCAGGAGCGTATAGCAGGTATAAACTTTGTAGCGTTTTGAGGAGAAAGTGACTGTATCACTGCCAACCTGAGCTATGTGTTTGTAAATGCTTTGTACCGTCAAAAAGGAATACTGAAAAAAATCATGAACCTACTCCCAGACTTTCTCAGATGACAATTTGCGCCAGCAACACCACCCAAAAAAGTGTATATGTTTATAGAGCAAAATCATCCGCTCAAGATGTCGCCAGAAAACTACAAACGTGACTCAGAATTCACAGGGCTTGACCAAAAACAAAGACTCGATATTTGGAAAAAACAAGGAGCAAAAATACTCGACTTTAGCTACATACAGCCACCTTTATCGACTACTCAAACAGCAGAACATAGTCTCATATACTCAGTGATAGGAGCGCAAGAGTCTGACTTTGACCCGTGACTGCTTTTGATACATTTGAAACGTTTCTTTGCTATCTCGGTTCTCAAAGGAGGTGATATATATGCAAATACTGAAGTCACTCAACAGTTTGTGTTTTTAGAAACTTTGGCAAAAGACAAAAAAAGAGTCCCACTATGTGAGACTCTTGAGGAGTGTAGGTTTGTGTAACGTATTATGACTTCAAAATAGTATCTATTTTTTCCCAAACTTCACTCATAGTAAAACTTTTTTTTACGAGATCATCGGCTTTTTTTGGAGTCACCACTACTTGGTTTTCACGTGCAAATCAAAGTCTCTCTCAAACTGCTTGTACCTGAGCCTGCATACGAGTAAGTATGGCTTCTACTTCCTCCGATGTGCCTGCATCACTTCTGAGCACTTCTTGCATCTTCTGTGTTGGAGTTCAGAGGGCAAGAGTTGCTGCGTCAAGCACAGAGCTGTCATAAGCTCTTCCACCATCTTGTTTTTGAAAAGATGTATGTATAGCTTCGTGAAGTGCTCCTACGGTCGCTGCTACTTTGTTTTTTCTACTAAAACTTTCTCCGACAAATGTATGGATATTTCCAACAGTGTCACGAACCTGAGAGATAAGTTCATCGGGAGTATTTGGGTCCATATCTACTTCTGCTTCCTCAGTCACACTCGATACTGTTTCTCCACTCGGAGTTTCTATCTCGTCAAAACGAACATCAAGTTTTACGCTAAAGTGTTTTGCTAAAAGTTCCCATATTTGCTGTTGTTTGTCTGCTGATGCTGCCAGTATAGCACCGTCAGTGTGTATAAAGTAGTGTACTACTTCACTTGGGAGCCACTCAAGAGAGAAAAATCTTCTGTAGATCTTTCAGAGGTTTTTTTCTCCTACTTTTGCTATGATGCTATCAATAAGAGTTATAAGTTTTTCGTTGGTGTTTGTTTCTAGTCACTGTATCGCAGCGACTTTGAGAGTGGCACGACTTTTTCCGTCCTGTGTAGACTTGAACTTCATATCTATAGAAAGAGGAAGTGCTTTTCCTGCATCAAGGTGTTTTCCACGAGCATCAAAGAGTCTCAAACTCGAGATACTTTCTATAAACTCTTGTTGTTGCTTTACGTCATCGCCTCTCATAAGTGTTTTTATGACTTCAAACTCTCTTTTTTGGTCTTCTTTTGCAAACTGTACTCCTGACGACTCAAGAAGTGCTATCACGCTCAGTATGTTTTCTTTGGTTGGAACTATGTAGTACTGCATATAGTTTACTCCATCCACGAGTCACAGATAACACGCTTGAGTGTTTCATATCTCTTGCACTGTTTCACCACTTTCTTGACGTACTTCTGTAAAGCGAAACTTGAGAGCCTCTGAGAAAAGAGCAGACTCTTCAGAGTGGGAAAGTACAGCACCAGGAGTGAGAGTGTTTGCTACTTGCATGATAAACTCATGGGCAGTTCCAAGTCTTGAAGTTTCTGTTTCTACCGTTTGTGTTCCAAGTTGTGCCATATAAGACATATATGTGGGGGTTAGTTGTAAAAAACATATATACAAAAAGAAATATATTTTGTATGCATATATAATAAACATTGCAATAAAAATACAATTTGTAAAACATAGTTTGTAAATATAGTTTTGACAACATCGAAAAAGCCTGATACAATAGGGAAATACTCCTACTTATGCCAAAACAAAAAACAGAACATTCTTTGACGATTCGTACGCTCCAAGACCTCTGACTGAGTGAAAATGAAGCAGTGCTCTATGCTCTGATGCTAGAACACCCAAAAAGCACCGTACAGGAACTCGTGGTTAAGTCCCCATTTCCTCGTACACTTCTCTACTATGTACTCAAAAAACTCGAAGAAAAAAGCCTCATAAAAGCCAGAAAAGACGACTGGAAGACCGTGTATATAGCTGAAAATCCTGAAAAACTCTATGACCTCTTGCACCAAAGACAAGCAGAGTATGAAAAACAAACACAAGCCATAAAAGAGCTCATACCCACACTCAAAGAGTCGTTTCAGCTCAAACATACTCGCCCAAGTGTTGGTATAGTTGACGGAGTAGCACTCTATGAAAAACTCCTCGAAGACACGCTTCTCTGAGGAAGAAACAAAGAACTCTATGCCTATGAAACATTTGCTGCTAACCGTCCGTGAGTCGATGTACGAGAATCATACGAAAACAAAAGAGTCATGCGAAAGATACAAAAACATGTGTTGTTTTTTCAGTCGCCAGAAACTCTCTCAGAGCTTGCAAAGATACCCTACAACGACTATACAGACTTTCGCTCTATACAGACAAACTCGCTTATTCCTTTTACAACGGACATTATTCTCTATAATGGAAAAATACTCTATACCACCTATACTCAGTACGAACCAGTAGTAGTACTTATAGAAGACGCAGCACTCTACGAGATGCAGAAAAATATATTTCTTCACTTGTGGAAAACCGCAAAAGAACAAACACTCTATTTTACGAAAAAATAAGACACTCTATGAAAATATTTTTTACATGATCTATCCGTGGAGGGAGAGAAAACCAGCCTCAGTTTGCCTACATAGTAGAGGTACTCAAACAGTATGGAGAAGTACTCTCAGAACATATAGGGAGCACCAACTTGCCACAGTTTGGTGAAACAGCACTCACAGGAAAACAGATACGTCACAGAGAGTTGGAGCGTCTTGCTCAGAGCGATATAGTCGTAGCAGAAGTGACAACTCCCAGTTTATGAGTTGGGTACCTGCTAGGACACGCTACATCACTCGGGAAAAAAGTCATAGCCCTCTACCACGACGAGAGTATGCTCAAACTTTCAGCGATCATCAAAGGAGATGAACTCATAGCTCCATATACTTACCAAAACAAAGAGGATGTAGAGAAACTGTTTGAAGAGATACTCAAAACATCATAAAAAAAAGACCGAACTCGGTCTTTTTTTATTGAGAAATAGCTTCTTACCATCTAAAGTTGAAAGCATAACTCTTTATATTGTTGTAGTTTACTACGAGGTATTCAGCTTTGTCTGAACCTTCATTTACAAACACTTGAAACTCAACGAGTAAGTCTTGAAGTTCATTTTTATTAGTTGTTGAGAAATAGTCTTCAAGGTATGGAGGATAACGGAAATCTTCTGTTTCTGAAAACTCATCATCATCGTCTCCATCATCTATTCCATCATCATCATCATCAGTATCTCTTTTATTTTTTATTCCATCTTGATCCCAGTCACCATCTGGAGTTTTGTCTTTTGGGAACATACTCGTTCTATTGCAAGATTCACATCCTAAAAGTGTAAGTATAAGAATTCCAATACCTCCCATCTGACATGCAGCAGAGTTAAACATATCTTCTATTTCATTTTGTATACTTCCCATTTCTGCTTCTATTTGTGCCATTTGTTCTGCGCACATAGCACCCATATCTTGAGCATATGCTTGTTGTGGAAGTACTTTGTCTGCTCCTGTTATCTTTATTTCAAATTTATCTTTTAGGTCTTTTGCTCAGGTAAGAAACCCAGAGTTGTTTATGATAGTCGGAGTAGTTTTACTATTTCCAAACGCTCCTACAGGTTGTACCGTGATAGTAACGTTTTTCATAGGTATTGCTCCCGTTTTTTTGATACCGTTTAAAAGATAACTTTTTACAGTAGCAGACGTAATTTTACTCATAGTTTTTTGAGTTAAAAAATAAATACGTAAAACTATATTACCACATAAAATATAAAAAATGCAAGAAAAATACCATCATTTTCTAAAACCAATATTAATTTTTCATTAATTTTCGAACCTCACTTTTTGGCTTGTGAAAATGCAGGAGGGGAGTATAATGAGGGACGAGTAAGAAAAAAATTATATAAATCTGTTTAAATGATTAAACGCTAAACCTTGTATATGTCTCCTATACTTCTTTTATCTTCTTTCGGCTGTTGAATACTGATCATATTAATCTTAGTAGTACTCCCTATATATTTATTTTGATATGAGAAAAACACCAATAGGTTATTTCATACTGTAATATATATATCATTATTCTGGACTTTGAGTAGTATCTTTACCTATTTATATTCAATATTAACATTATCTTTTTTACTTCTTAAACTTAGTACTACTTGATACATAGGTAATGTTACAGAAAGTTCAACTTTAGAAATCTTTTTTAATAATTATGTGTATATGTTTATTTTTTCTTTTTACTTTTTCTGATGAATATACGGACATCTATATTTTTTATTTTTAAAGAAAATTGGCGCAGTATTTCATAATATTTTTTATTCTAAAAAGATCTAGAGGGGTACAATCTAAAAAATATTAAAAGAAGCTTGTCCTTAGAATTACATAACTTCCTCATTTCCCTTTGCCTTTTTAAAATTTTCTCTATAATGCAATTATCAAAAGCGATTGAGTCCTGACAACACAGGATGAGCTAGAGGAAGAAATCCCTATAGAAAGGGAAAGTAGAACCTCTCGGAGTCTCTTCTCCGTTACCAAAAACAAATCAAGAATAGCCTTTCGGTGGTACCTCCTCGCAATATTGCAAGGCCGAAGCATACAGTATGTATTGTATGTTTTTTTATTTCTAAAATTTTTTCCTATGCTACGCACCCACACATGTAACGAATCAACAGACGCACTTATCGGTCAAACCGTCACCCTCGCAGGATGGGTATCAAACAGAAGAGACCACGGAGGGATTATATTTATCGACCTCAGAGATAGATACGGACTTACACAGATAGTATTTGACCCTAACGATGATAAGACAGCGTGGGAAGAAGCAAACACGTATAGAAGTGAGTATGTTATCCAAGTAACTTGAAAGGTAAGAGCAAGACCAGAGGGGCAAGAAAACACAAGACTTAACACTGGAAAGATAGAAGTGATTATCACACAAACTCGTAAAATATCAGAATCAAAAACTCCACCATTTGAGCTTGACG
>CAYTMN010000022.1:0-16235 GCA_964438925.1 uncultured Candidatus Peribacteria bacterium | reverse complement strand
TTCATGGTATTCGGTGACGATCATGAGTGGAACAAAGAAAACGTAAAATTTCCTTTTTGCTCTGATTGTTCCAGTGATGGAAGCACTGATTGAGAAAAAAGATCTGCAAAGTTTTTCTGTAATATGAGTACATGCTTCTCAATTTCAGGGTACACAGAGGTATCTTCAAGTTCTTCAATAATCACAAGTGCTAGCTGAAGTTTTTTGATAGTGTATGAGTAAAAAAGCTTTTCACTTTCCTGGGTGGCTCTGAGTTTTTTCAGTTGATATTTAAATAACAGACCATTAATAACATTTTTGCTTTTTCAGGCTTTTTCTATGATACTATTAAGTCCTTGAATAACGATTTTTCCATTAGCATATTCAGCTTCTATCTGTGTTTTTAAATTCATGATATCTAAAACAAGAGTTTTTTTATCTGGAAGAGTCGAAGAATATGCTGGATAGAGACTTTGATTTACAGGCGATCATCAAAAAGATAGAGCGGCACTAGTACTTGAAGGTATGCAAAGAAAAGCTATACATAAGAAAGCTAAGCACTTTTTCATAATAAACTGTAAAAATATAAACTATCTTAGTTTTCCTCCAACCTTTTCTACCTCAGAGATTATTTTTTTTATAAGGGTGTTTTTTACTTCGTCTCCTAAAGTTCAAGATTGAGATTGTATGTGTATTTTGAAAGATAGACTTCTTTTTCATGGAAGTTTTTCTGCATCTTCATAAATATCAAAAAGTTCTACCTTTTGGATAATTGCTGGATCTGCTTTTTTGATTTTATTTTGTATGTCTATACCTTTTGTCTTTTTATCCACTACAAATGATATGTCGAAATTATTTTCTTGAAATGCTGAAAGTTCTTGTGTTTTTGGTATATTAAACGCTGTTTGACTCAGAATATCTGCGTTTACTTCAAAACATCAAACTCTAGACTCTCTTACATCAAAATTTTCACAAACCTCTTTTTTAACTTCACAAATGTATCATATCTTTTTTCCTCTTACTAAAACATCTGCTATCCTTCATGAGTGAGCAAAAGAAGGCATTTCTCACTGAGGTTTCTCAAAACTTACTTTATCTACTCAAATCGTAGAAAAAAAGTTTAAAAGTACTTCTTGAGTAGGATAATACGCATCAGTACTTTTTGTAGTAATTACTCCAGCAAGATGATAGGCTTCATACACTTCACCTGATTTTAGTCAAAAAACTTTTTCAAGTTCAAACATTTTTATTTCATCTCTTTCACGGATATTTTGTTCTATTCATAGCATGAGGTTTGGTATAAGACTATCTCTCATATGAGTTACTTCCTCACTCAGATAGTTCTTCATCTCTATAAGTCCTTGAGTAGATGAGAGAAGCTTTTTCATCAAAGCTTCATTTACGAAAGAATAATTGTACATATCAAAAAAACCAATACTCGAGAAAAAGGTTCTTGCGAGTCACTTTAGCTTTACCATATTAGACTGTACTACAGCTCAAACATCTATGCGAGGAGTGGTAGGTATGACATTTTCAAATCCATCAATTCTACATATTTCCTCAGCTATATCTGCCTTTTTACTCATATCTTTTCTCCAAAAAGGGATGATACAGTTACCATCTAGAATCTCTATTCAAAGAAGTTTGAGAATTTCAATAGCTTCTTTTTCATCGTATTTTTTCCCAATAAGGGCATTTATAAAGTCCAAACTGTAAGGAATACTTATAGTTGTCTCCTTTTTTGGATATAGATCGTTGTATGCTACAGTTTTTAGCTCAGAAAAAACTTCTTTTAGATTTGAATAAATAAGACTTACTCATGCATCTTGTAGTCCTAAAGGTATATTTTTTTCAAAAATATTGAGTGCATCTGTTCTCACTCAGAGTTTTCTTCAAGTACGTCTCACAACTTCTCAAGGGAAAAATGCTGACTCAATGATGATTTTCGTTGTTGTTTCACTCACTGCTGTTTCTTTTCCACCTATTACTCAAGCAATTGCAATAACCTTTTTACCATCTGCTATAACGATGTCATCTTCTCAGAGTTCGTATTCTTTATTGTCTAGAGCAAGTATTTTTTCTCAGTTTTTAGCAAAGCGAATCACAATATTTCCTTCTATCTTGTCTGCATCAAAACAGTGAGTTGGTTGCCCATACATAAATAAAGAATAATTGGTGATATCAATCAATATTCCTTTAGATGTATTTCCTGCGGCTTCAACAAGACTTTTTATGTGTTCAGGACTTTCACTATTTTTTACTCCTTCAACCTGAAGTCATATGTATCTTTTTACTACCTCTGGTATTTGATTTTCGATCTTGAGTTCTGAATTTTTTGAAAAGTCTATATTCTCATAGGAAAGAGGAAAAGCTTGTCTATAGATGACACAGAGTTCTCTCATGACTCCCATGTAACTAAACATATCTGGTCTATGGTTGATAGCTTTATTGTCTATAATGAGGATAAAGTCATCTTTCCCTAAAATCGTTGCTAAAGGAGTACCATTTGCTGCATCAATAAAAGATATATCAAGTATTTCCTTTTCATCTTTTGCTGGAAATTCATCTTTTAGACCTATTTCTTCTGATGCACAGATCATTCCGCTACTTTCTACTCATCTGATACTTGTTTTTTTCATCACTACAGGGTCTCACTGACCATGCCAGATAACACTCGCTCAGATTTTTGCTACGGCAACTCCTTGTCAAAGAGAAAGGTTTGAACCTCAACAAACTATTTGTAGATCCTCAGATTCTCCAACATCAACTTTACAAACTTTTAGTGAATCAGCATTTTCATGTGGTTGAATCTCAGTAATTCTTCAGAAAACGATGTTATCAAAAGTTGTACTTTGAGAATGAATTTCTTCAACTTCAGCTGTGTGCATGATAAGTGCTTTTGCTGTATTTTCAGGACTTTCTAAAAAAGGAAGGTGTTTTTTTAGTATTTTATATGAGACTTTCACGGCATATTATTTACAAGATAAATATGCTAAAAAGATATCTAAAAAGGGAAAAAAGGCAAGAACTGTATTATTTATAATATAAATCCATCACTTCATCAGCCAGAATATCAAGAGAAGAATAAAACTGTATTCAAAAATCTCCATCTTTTACTACGAGTGGGAGTTCAGTACATCATAATATTATTGCTTCAGCTCCACTATCTACTAGACTCAGGCATATACTCTTTAAAAATTCTCTCTCAACTTCTCCATAGGTTCATCAAATAATCTTCTGAATGGTATCAGATATTTTTGAAAGATTTTTTTCTTCTGGAATAATTACACAGACTCATATTTCTTTTAGAGGATCTTTATAAAGTCATGATGTCATCGTTGTTCCACTTCAAAGAAGCCCTATTGTTTTATGCTGATTGCGAACTTTTTTAACAACACTATCTATCATGGATACAAAAGGAGTATTGATTCATGAAAATATTTCTTTTTCAAAGATGTGCATCGTATTGCAGGTCATAACTATAAAACTTGCACCTCAAAGATGGAGATTTTGAGCTTCTTGTTTTAAAAAGTTTACAGTATCTTGTTCATCTTTCCTAGAGTGTATCAAGTCCTTTACAGGGATACTAGATAGCATAAAGAACGGAAAAGAATCGTTGCGAGGAAATGGGAAAAAGTTTTTCGTTTTTTCTAAAAGTATATTGCAAAAATTAATACTTGCTTGAGGTCACATACCTCATAAAATTCCTATTTTTTTCATAGTTATATATATTGAGAAACTAAAGTAATGTCTTTTTGTATATCTGGATGAAGTTTTTTTCATGTAGATATTTCTTCTCTTGAAAAAATATCTCCGTCTTTGTGTGGATAGTATGTTGGAAATCTCCCAACATTTACATACATAGGGAGAATAGTTCGAATTTGTCTTTGAATTGAAAGTAAGGTAGAAAAAAACACAACTTCACTACGAGAGCCTATAGGGATAATATAGCTAGGGTTTCATACATCTTCAAAAGGATATGTGTCTGCTCAACCATTATAGACTATATTTCAAGCAAGGTATGTATTTGCACTCTTTTTGTCGTTACTATGTTTTGCTGCACTTTGATCTAATATAGTTTTTGTTGTTCCTTGTAATACACTTTCTATAGTAGCAGCCACTTCGTATATTTCTCTTGTAATCGCAGGATTATTTGAATCTTCTCAAAACTTAAATATGACATTGTCTCTTACTCCAGGGAAAGTTCCTATCAACAAAAGTTTCCAGAATTCAAAGCATTGCTAAACTTGTAGCTTCAGCTTTATCTTTTTCAAGTTTATTGGCATTTACAATAAAGTCCGTAGCTTGATATACAATAAGCTTAGGAAGCTTTGTAAGTCCTAACTTTTTTAAACTTGCAAGAATTTCGAGTGCAGGAATCATAAGTGCTGGGAGACGAAAGGGGACTTCGTATGTTCTTGGGAGTCAGTATCAAATATGGAGATGAACACTTGAAAAATCTTTCTCTCAAGCGAGAATTTTGCGAAAAAGATCTGATAGTATTGGCGATGTTACAGCAGGATTTTCTAGTACTCTTTTTCCTTCTTTCCCATTTCTAAAAGCGATTTCTAGGTTATTTTGACGAATGGTCATATACAAAATTTAAAAAAATAAAAAGCCCGTAGATACGAGCTTTTTATTTCCTTTTATACGAACATATTATGCATAAAAAAATCTGAAAAGATCGTATCTTTCAAGATTTTTCCACCATGTAGATGTATTGAAGTTTTGTTCCATATGTGTATGTTCAATATGCTTAAATATATTTGTGTATGCTTTTTCTTTCGTACTGAAGTACTCTATTTCCTCTACTTACCGTCGTTACCGATATTCACATTTCTTGAGCTATATCTCTTTGACTTTTTCCTTCAGAAAGAAGTTTCAGTATCTGAATCCTATCTGCAAGTTCTACAATCTCTCCAGGAGTGAGTAAATCTTCAAGTATTCAACTTACATCTTTTTTGCTTTTCACACGCCAAATAGTGTCTGTTAGAAGTTTAAGTGATTCTGGTAACTTCATAATAATTGTATTAGTGTGATAATACAATTATTATATAAAAAAATTTTTCAAGTCAAATTTTAATCCGTTTCAGAATAGTATATACCTCTTTGAATATTTTCAATACAGACTTTAATGTAAGGTATCGTATTTTTAGGAAGAGAGTCAATATCTAACCATACAAGTTCTTTGCATTTATGAGGTTCTGTATTTTTAGGTTCCCCATCCCACTCTTCTACGAGAAAGATAACGCCGACACGCTCTTCGTTTTCAGCCTCTTTTTTGCGGTGTACGGTGTGAACATATTTCATCTGTTCAGGTTTTAATACTATTCAAGCTTCTTCCTCGGCTTCACGTATTCCTCACTGTGTAAACGTTTCTCATTTTTCTACGTGTCAGGCAACAAGTCAGTACCATCCGTCCATATAGCCAGTGTTTTGGCGGAGGTTGAGAAGTATTTGATTTCACTTTTTGAAAATGACTTGTACTTCGGGGATATTGGTATTTCTTGTCATACTTATACAGTTATTTTCTTGAGTACTTTTTTCCCACTTTCTTCTGTTTGTTGTATGATGAAGGGAAATCTATCAAAATCTAAACATAGTTCAAAATCACTTGCAGGCACTCATACTTCGTTAAAAAGAAGAGAGTATGCTGAAGTTTTTTTCATCATCTCTTGTATCTCTTTTTGACTTATCAATTTTCCTAGAAGCATATCTCGAATGTAATATGCCAGCATGAGATCTTCATTGTTCTCTTCTGAAGTATTTGGGGAAGTAGAAACAAGAGAGATAGACGTAGGGTTTTTCTCTTTGATGTACTTAATGATAGCGCCAACATTTACAAAGCTACCTGTGAGGATATCTAGAGCATTTTTTGATAGGAGAAGTCCTTTAGTTCCGTTGGAAGTGGTGTGAATAATTGTTTTTCCTGTAAAATCTACATTGAGAATTTCTGTTGGGCTATTTCCATAATCAAATCCTTCTGGTTTGATTCCTCCTCTTTCTCAGATGAGGATATATTCAGAATTCTCTTTTTTAAGGTTGTATGCTTCATCAAGAGATTGCACTGGGATGATTGTATTTGCTCCGTTTGCAAATATATAGGCTTCAGTGGTAAAAGCTCTAAATACATCTATTACAACAGTAATTCATTGTGCCTGAACTGCATCATCTACACATCTAATAATTTGAATATTCATAACAATAATTGATAGAGATAAAGTATATACAAAAAAATCCCTTTCCAAAGGATTTCTTTCAGTCACTAACATGGAAGATGAGATTTTTTGTTTACAAAAAGACTGTTAAATACTGTTTTTAATAACTTCTTCGATTTCTTTTGCAAGTTTTGGGTTTGCTTTGAGAAATTCTTTTGCGTTTTCTCTTCATTGACCAAGTTTTGTATCTCCGTATGAGAAGAATGCACCAGATTTTTTTACTACTCCAAGTTCGCTTCCCATATCGATAATTTCTCCAATTTTTGAGATTCACTCATAGTACATAACATCAAACTCTGTTTCTTTGAAAGGAGGAGCAATCTTGTTTTTGATAACTTTCACCTTTGTTCTATTTCAAAATACTTCTTTGTCCATTCCGGTACCAGTCTCTATTTTATCTTTTCTTCTAACTTCCACTCTTTGTGACGCATAAAACTTCAGTGCATTTCCTCAGGTTGTAGTCTCAGGGTTTCCAAACATTACCCCTATTTTCATTCTTATTTGATTGATGAAAATAACAGTAGAATTTGATTTGCTTATAGCACCTGTAATCTTTCTCAATGCTTGACTCATAAGACGAGCTTGGAGTCACATATGAGAGTCACCCATTTCTCCTTCTATTTCTGCCTTTGGAGTAAGAGCTGCGACACTATCTACTATGATAAGATCAACTGCTCCAGAACGAACAAGAGAATCTACTATCTCAAGTGCTTGTTCTCCATAATCTGGTTGAGAAATGATAAGTTCATCGATATTTACTCCGATTTTTTTTGCATATTCAGGATCAAGAGCATGTTCTGCATCTATAAATGCTGCAGTTCCACCTGCTTTTTGAGTTTCTGCAATTGCATGAAGAGTCAGTGTAGTCTTTCCTGATGATTCAGGTCAGTAGATTTCCACTATTCTTCACTTTGCATATCCTCCTCAAAGTGCAACATCGAGTCCAATAGAACCTGATGAAAATACTTCTACTTTTTGTCTTGCTCCATCGTCTCAAAGCATCATAATAGATCCTTTTCAAAACTGTTTCTCAATATTTGAGAGTGCCTGTTTTAGGGCTTCTTTTTTATCCATATATAAATAAGATAAAGGAATAAAGTAATTTCCGTATATAAGGGTGTGTGTCTTTTGGGGTACGGAAAATATTAAATATACACATTTAATATATACACAATATATACTGTATATATATTTTTGCAAAACTTTTTTCTATTTTTTTATCTTTTCCTGAATTTTAAGAGATACTTTCAATATTGATTTTTATTTATTTTATTCTATAAGTTGCTTTAATCCCTTCAAGTGTTCCTATTGCAATATTTTTTGACTTACAAACATTACACACAAATGTGTATCCTTTTGGATTTGGTCTTTGAGTTTCTACTATTTTTTTGCAGTCCTTACAGTAAAATGTTACATCTCATCTTTCAGGATTAAACTCTTCTTTTTGTTTAAAATCATTTACATTTAGCAGTTCTTGGTATTGGCTCATATATTTAAAAAAGAGATAATAATTCTTGTTTTTTACTTTCTACTTGTATTTGTTTGCTTGCGTACATTTTCTCAAAACACTTGAGAGTTGCTTTTACATCTACGAGTGCGTCATGTGCTCATATGAAGTATTCTCAAAATAAATGTTTGTGAAGTTCTCACAGCTTTGGGTATTTGAACCTCCCTGGAGAAATCTCTATTTTACAGATATTTACTGAGTTTTTCATGGTACAGAGAGTTTGTTTTGGTTTATAATCGTACTCTCTTCAAAGTCTTTTAAGTTCTAGTCTAACCATTTCTTCATCAAATTCAATATTGTGACCTATAATAATATCTGGAGTATTTATGAAGTGAATGATACTATCAATCTTTTCTTCCATAAACGGAGCATCTTTTACATCTATATCGTATATGTGATGTACAAGACTTGAATCATAGGGGATAGGTATTCTAGGATTGATCATAAAGTTTACCTCTTCAATGATTTCGCATTTCCCATCTCATCAGATTTCACAAAGAATTCCTGCAAACTGAATAATCTTTGGTTGTTTTGCTAAATCCTTTTCCGTCTTGTTAATAAATCAGGTTGTTTCAGTATCAAATACAAAAATTTTCATACTCTCTTTGAGTTTTACTTTCTAACGTGAATTATGATATGAAAATCGAAGAGAATTACAAAAAAATCTCACATTTTGTGAGATTTTTAAAGTTATGCTTTTAGTTGGTAGTAGTTACGTCAAACTCTCTCTATAGCTTTTTTATTTTGAAGATTCATATATATTGTAGTCTTTTTTACATTTCTTACTTTAAGAACCTTAGCTACGATATTTTCTGTACTCATTGGTCCATTATTCTTCTTAAGAACTTCGACGATAACATCTAACACTGTTCCTGGTTTAAATCCCCATTCTTTAAGGGCATAGATACCTCTTCCTATCAGAACAAATTCTTCATTTCTAATAAGTTCATTATGAATGGTGTTTACTTTTACTTTTTCTCAAAGGTAACTCGTAATCTTGTTAGATATATCTATGAAATGCATAGGAACTCTTTCTTTCTTGAGTACGTAGATAGCTTTATCCTTAAGTGTCTTTGGGTTAAGGATTTTCCATTTTGTAAGTCAAACAAGTGTTTCCTCTCCTTTGATGATATCTTCAAATACATCTAAAACAGAATCAATAACTACAGGTGAAAGTCCTTGAACTTTTCCTTTTAAACCTTCTGCAATTCCTGCATAGAGCTCTTTTCTATCAACAACATCCTTTTTCCTTGCGAGTATTTTTATTGCTTCTTTATGAACTGGGTCTATAAGCTTTTTGTTAAGACTTGGAAGATAAAAGTATGTCTTTACTCCGAGTTTTGGTTTAGACTTAGCTATATCGTAGTCTGAATGTATAATCACTTCAAGTATTGAGTGGTTCATATCAGAGCTGATGTTTGACTCTTTGATAAGTGTATTGATAAGCTTATCTTTCGTCATAACTCCTCCGTGTAGTCCTATAAAGTGCTTTGCTTGATCTTGAATAAAAGTGAGTTCAGTTGCTTTAATGATTCTCCCAATCTTTCTAATTCCTGCATCTTCTATCTGTCTTACTCTTTCTCTTGTTATAGCTGGTTTAAACGAGTTACCAATACTTTGCAATGTTTCTTTTTCTCCGTTCATTCCTACCCTTCGAGTTATAACATTTTTCTCTTTTTCAGACAGTGAGTTTAGTACTGTTTGGAATATGGATTCAATGTTTTTTCTGTCAATAGTTACCATTTTTGCACAAAATTAGGAAATATTTTAGAGAATCTTTGAAACGAAATATAATTAATCTGGTATAAAAGTCAAATAAAATATAAAAAAACTTACCTAAAAAGGCAACTTCATATTTTCCTTTATCTCTTGCTCTTTTTCATCATATCAAATATCGTTTATTGAGAGTATTTGATTTTGATTTTTAGATTCTTTTTTCAAAATAATTCATCAAAAAATTGAGAGAATTCAACCTATGAGTGCTATTATAGGTCCGTTGCCATGTGTTATGCTACTAGAAAATGATTGATATCATGATATAAACATAAATACATGAACTGAAAGCAGTACACTCATTACTCCGCCTATAATAAGTGCATTGTAATCTCTAAAATTTAGATCCGTTCAAAGTTTAATTTTTTGTTTTTTATGAAAACTGAAAATTAAAAATAAAGAAATACAAGATATCATCAATAAGGTGTATCACACCCCTCAAGCGTTTGCTCAAAAAGCGTTACTTTTTATCTCAAGTTCTGGTGCATAGATCCAGTTATTAATGAGGGAAAAAAGAGTAATAAAGGCTCAAACAGCGCTAATTTTTCATCAAAGGCTTAAGTGGAAACTCTTAAATTTAATTAACTGAAATCATTGGAGAATGAGTCTTTTGATTCTCCTATTTTTTGCTCTAAGTTTATATTCCATAAAAAAGTTTAGTGCCCAATTTATACATAAATTAAATTTATAGTAAAGTTTTAGTTTATTTACTTTTAAATCACTTTATTTATAATTGCCTTGCTTTACTGATAAAGAAAAAAGGTGAAAGAAAAATAACAAGATATCCAAAATACATTTTTAGATACCAGCGCACTTTTTGTAAGCTTTGCCTTTTCTTTTCCTAGGTCAATAAAACTTTTTTTGAGTACTACTGGAATACAGACGAAAAATTATTTTTTTGATTTTTTAGACTTTAGTTTTAGAATTTGGCCAAGGTATTTTTGGTCTCAACCGAGTTTTTTTAAACTTTTCAGTTTTTTGTGAGATTTGATTCAGTATATATTCATAAAGAAGCAAAAAAAATATGATAAATAACAAGAAAGGTTTTACACTTATTGAGATAATGATGGGATTGTTAATACTTTCTCTTGTTATTCTTGCATCACTTTATGGTATATCAGTTATTAACATCTGAAAAGTTAGACTTATAGAAACTGCAAACTTAGAAAAGGAAGCATTTTATTCATCTGAAACACTTTTTGAATTTATAAAAAAAGGAGGAATTATTGACTATGAAGAATATTTAAATAGAAAAAACTACGATAGTTGACTCACTGCTGCTGCAACATTTGATAATGGACATTTTCAAAGAGATGCATGATTTTGAAATGGAACTACCAGTATGTACTATTGTGTGAGTAAATCTTGAACGAAGATGTATCCACGTGCTTGAACTGCCAGTTGATGCCTCGATGACTTTAATACCAATACAGGCTCTCTCACTGCTGTTCCAGCCCCTCAGTTTAACGTTTCTCGCGTAGGTACCAAACTTCTCTATGGCCAATATCAATATCAATTTATTGATTTTAATGCAGATGCTGATGGAAACAGTTGAGATGAGAACGGAAATCAGAGTATTTTGAGAGATGATGATGATCAGTACAATGGAAATGGACCTTGAGTTTTTCAAGACGGAGCAAGAATATATGAACTGTATCTTTTGAGTTGAGATGGGAAGAAGAGAACTTTTCTCAGATGGAATGTTATCACTGACCCTAATGCTCCAACAACTGCATCAAATTGCACTTGATTGAATGGAGTTCCTTCAAGTATTTCATGAGAAAAATGTCTTTGAAATTTAGAATATCTTAAGCTTGAATGAGTTGATTGGTGATATGATCATGATAGTACAAAGATTGATCCAACACAGTTTGATGGAATTATAGATACATGGATTTATGATAAAGCAACATATGGTCTCACAACAGATATTAAAGCAGATAATACAACTGCTGGATATCAAGCGTATCGGGTTCCTTTATTCCCAAGTACTATGAATGTACAACAAGTAAAGTTTTTTCTGTATCCTTATAAAGATCCAAATCTTTCTTGGAAAGATACTTCACCTCAAGTAAATGTAAATCCATATTTGCGTATGCAAATATCACTCACTCCAAGTCGGTTAAAAAGAAAAGGACTTCGTTGAGCCCCACCTGTATTTACTTATGGAACAACCATTTCTTTAACAGATATATTTAGTAAATAGTTTATGAAAAAAAATATACAATGATTTTGAATACTGTTTGCTGTATGAATGATGCTTATTTTCACTCTCACTGCATTTTATTTACTTGAATATATTATGCCTTTCTTGAGAAGTGTCTCATGAGTAGAAAACTCAACTATTGCTTTTTATAATGCATATAGTTGAGTTGAGCAAGCAGCATATAGAGTAAAAAAAGGTGCGATAGGGCTAGAACCTACAAAAAGTCTTTCCTCATCGATAAATAATACTTTTGGATATACAGGTTCTACGCTTTCTAGCACACATCCAAAAGCGTGACTTTGAAATAGTCCATTTGATTCTACGAGAAATTGGTCGATTGTTTCTGCTGGAAGACCTATTCAAGTCTATTTACCAACAGGAGTAAATCTAAATTCAGTGTATATTTATTTTAGAGTACCAAATTTTGACTCTTCAGCTACTACATATGAAATTTTTGATGATTCTTCTTTTCCTGAAAAAGATATTGTTAACTGGCAACTCTCTCATAGAGATGATGTTCTCAATTCCCAGTCATGAAATAGAATACGAATGGCAAATATATGTAACTCTAGAGAAACTTGTAATAGTTCAAAAGCATTTAGTTTTACAACTCCATCAAAAAGTGGATTTCTTCTAGATGATACCGCTCAAGCATTTAGTACGTTTTATGCTTCAAAATGTTCTCCGAACTATAGTTGCATGTTGAAACTCACTATCATAAATGACTTGATTGCATGTCAATCAAATACCTCTACTTGTGCTCCAAGTGCTGCAAGGAAAAGGATTCCGTATCTTGAATATAAAATAGAATTTGGTGTCGCAAATGTACCAGCAAATGTAATAAACATTGCTTCAAAATGAAAATCAAGTGGTTTCCAAAAAGCGTTAGATGTCATCTTTCCTCAGAAAGGGACAATTGAAGCATTTGACTTTACGGTGTTTCAATAAAAATATTTTCACTGGAAGTAAAATACTTTTTTGTATAATGTATACATATTTTTTTGATGTATTATGAAAATTTTTGATATTTTAGAAAATGATTCTGGCCAAAGACTCGACAGATTTTTTATGAAAGTACTTCCTCTTGCTACAAGAGGTCTTGTTTTTAAACTCAATAGAAAGTGAAAGATAAAAGTCTCTTCAGACAATGGAGTATCGTATAAAAAACAGGATAATGAATATAAACTTCAGACTGGTGAAAAAATAAAGCTCTTTCTCTCCCCAGAGGATGTAACAGCTCTTACTGTTTCAAAACATCCAGAACAAAAAACTTCAAAATTGGCTTGAAAACAACTTGATAAACAAGATATAGTTTATGAAGATGCAGGACTCCTCGTGGTCAATAAAAACTTTTGAATCAATGTTCATCCTTGAGATTATAAAACGAAGGAATTGTCCTTGATAGAGCAAGTACAGGACTATCTGGGTGATAAACTTAATAGTCTTACATTTAAACCTTCTTTGTGTCATAGAATAGATAGAGATACTTCTGGGATAGTCATGATAGCTAAGAATAAAAATACGTTAGTGCAACTCATGAAAGACTTTAGGGAACATAAAAATATTCGTAAAACCTATTATGCACTTGTTCTTTGAAAGATAGGAGAGATGGAGGGAACTATAGATAAAAAGATCTTGAGAATCGAAAATGCAAAAAATGAAAATAAAGTTCAGATACATGAGAAATGAGATAAGGCTCTTACCAAATATAAAGTACTATCATATAAGAAGTTAAAAACTCAAAAAGAAGAAGTAGATGTTACAGAGGTACTTGTTGATATAGAAACATGAAGAATGCACCAAATACGTATACATATGGCGAGTATAGGGCATCCAATCATAGGTGATAAAACATATGGAGATCTTTCGTTCAATCATTATGTGTGTAAAGAGTTTTGATTTTGTAGACAGGCATTACATGCTTTTAAAATTGAGTTTATGAACTATCATCTCAAAAAAAGAATGCAACTAGAGGCTCGACTCAAGGATGACATAAAAAACTTTATTTCAAAGCTTACATAGTTATGGAAAAAGAACTTTCTATCGTATCAAACTGAGGATTTGAAATTTCTGGTTTACTTGCAAATCAAGAGAGTAGTAGACTTATTATCTTTGTTCATTGACTCAGTTGAAGTATGACCGAAGCTCACTATTTTGCAGCTAAAGAATATTTCACAAAAAAGGGATTTTGAGTGTTTCGATTTAACCTCTATGCTTCTTGAGAAAAAAACAGAAAACTCGAAACTTCTACTATAGCACATCATAGCGAAGATATTTCTCGTGTTCTTACGTTTTTTGCTTCTGAGTTTCAAGATATATATCTTGTATGACATAGTCTTGGAGGACCAAGTATTATAGGAGTGGAAAGATTCCCAGATACCCTTAAACGTATTGTTTTTTGGGATCCAGCTTTTGATACTGGAAAAACTGTATTGAAGTGTTTCAACAAAAATGAGGTATATATGTATATTTGAAATGGGAAAAATATTGAGATTTCCTCTGATATGTATCATGAATTTGAAAAAAATAACCATCTTGAAATACTAAAAAATATTTCTTATGAAGCATCTAAGATGCATTGTATTTATGCTTCAGAAGCTCGTCATAAGGACTTAATACCTCAAATGGAGAATCTATGAATAACCACAGAAATTATATCTTGAGCGAACCACTGATTTACTCAGGAAGGAAAGTATGAAGAACTATTTGAAAGAACACTCTATATTTTAGAAAAATAGTATGTATATCCTAGCTTTTGAAACATCTTGCGATGATACATCTATAGCAATATTTAAAGATGATCAACTTATCGCTATGGATACAAAGTCACAAATAAAAACCCATACTCAGACTCAAGGAGTTGTACCAGAGGTAGCAGCTCGTGAACATGCAAACAATATTTTTGGAGTACTTGAAAATGTTTTAAAAGCATCTAATGTTTCTATAGAAGAGATTGATTATATTGCTGTTACTACCCATCCTGGACTTATACCTTCACTTATCACGTGAGTTACTGTTGCTTCAACGATTTCTCTTATCTATAGAATACCGATTGTCTCTATTAACCATATAGAGGCGCATATTTTTTCGAACTTTTTAGAGAGAAAAAAAACAGAAGTTATCTTTCCTCTTTTGTGTCTTACTGCTTCAGGATGACATACAGATATCTTTTATATGAAACATATAACTTCCCTTGAAAAAGTTGGAGCTACTCAAGATGATGCTGCAGGAGAAGCATTTGATAAAGTTGCAAAAATGATGTGACTAGGGTATCCTGGAGGACCTGTCATCAGTGAACTTGCTCATATATGGAAGAGTACCATAAAAACTCCAAAAAAATGAGAGAAGATGTTCCCAAGAGTTTGGCTCAATAAAGAGAAAGCTGAGTTTAGTTTTTCTGGACTTAAAACAGCGGTCAAAAGAGAGATAGAAAAAAGAGGATGAGAAACTCAACTTACTGAAGAAGATAGACAAGAAATCTCTTATGAGTTTTCTGAAGCAATCCTTGAAGTACTTTCTTATAAGCTTGTTTTTCTATGACAATCGCTTTGAGTAAAAACCATTGCTCTTGCTGGATGAGTAAGTGCCAATGATAGACTCAGAGAACTCTTACTTGAAAAAAATATATGAAACTCTTCACAATGTATTTTCCCGAAGAAGAAAGTATTTTGCATGGATAATGCTGCTATGATTGGGATTACAGCGTACTATAAAATTATTGAGTGAGTATACCAGCAGCATATAGGCTCCCTTGATATATAGAAATTATTTTACCTTCATCTTTTCTTGAATCTTTAAAGTGTCCCTCAAAAAAATATTTCCTTTTTGGGTGATAATATTGTGCACAAGTTTATCTCAATAGTTCAATCTGTTGTAAAAATCTTCTGTTGATATGATGGCATATTTTACTTTTCTGTTGAAAAATGTTCCTGCTAGAAAAGAGTTGAAATCATCTTTATCTATCTCTCAGATCAAAAATATATCTAGGATACTCTTTCCAGGATCTGTGAGTTTATAACGAACATCTTCATTTACGATGATAAGTTCCAATGCACTTTTCCCTTTGAAAAAATCTTTTATCTTTTCTGTAGGATCATAGCTTTTTAAAAATATATTTTTAAACTCAGAGAGAAGATAGAAACTTTCATTGAGAAAAAATATCTTTTTTTTCAACTCTTCTCTTGATCTTACGACTCAAAGATCTTCAAGACTATCAAGCTCTCTTTTTATAGAGTTGATTTGCTCTCATAGGTCGCGAGACAATCCTCTCATATGAAACCCTTCATTATTTCCAGTTTCATACTCTAAAAATAGCTTTTCTAAGAGCTTTGCTCTACATTTTGATCAAAAAATTTTCGATAGGTCTATGTGTTTCATCGTGTTCAAAAATTGTATACACCTCTAGGATACGTATAACAGAGGAAAGTCAAGATGATGTAGTACAAAATTTAGTTTATGAATTACTTCTTTTAAGAATCTCTTCTAAAACTTCTGATGAAATATCTCAAGAACAAAAATGATAGTGTAGATGCGCGACACTTTTTTCTGGACT